>NZ_JBSFNQ010000046.1:0-66515 GCF_053981115.1 Streptomyces sp. NPDC003691
CGGGGTGCGGGGCGCCGCCCCGGGCTACCCCCCGCCCCCCCGCCCCGGCCCGCCGTACGTCCCGTACCGGACCGGTACGCCCGCCCTACGTACCGGGCCCGGCCCGCTGTCTGTCCCGGGCCCGGACCGGTACGGCGTACGTCCTGTACTGGTACGGCGTACGTCCGCGGCCGGTACGGCGTACGTGACCGTACGGCGCAGGGGGGCCGGGCGTCGCGCGGGCCGGGCGGGAATCCGGGGCCGAGGTCTACGGGGCCACGGCCTACGGGGCCGAGCCCGCCGGGCGGCCGCGCGGACCGGACCGGAGCACCGCGAACGCCTCGTCCACCAGCTCCATCAGATCCCGCTCACGGCCCTCTCCGGCCCAGAGCACCAGCGTCTCCCGCAGGGCGCCCAGCACCGCCGCCGCGAAGATCCGCAGCCCGAAGTCGTCCCGGGGCAGGCCGCTGCGGTCGGCGACGCCGTGCACCAGGACCCGGGAGGTCTCCGCCATGGCCTCCGCCATCCGGGCCCGGACGGCGGGCACCTCCAGCAGCAGCCGGGTGCGCTGGAGGAGCGCCCCGTCCTCGGCGTCGGCGAACGAGGCCATCCCCGCCCGGAACACCGCGAGAAGGGTCTCCCGCGGATCCTCACCGGCCGGCCGCGACCGGAGCTGCTCGGCGGGCGCCGGGTCGAACCCGTCGCTGAGGACGATGTCCTCCTTGGTGGGGAAGTACCGGAAGACGGTCGAGGGGGAGACCTCGGCCAGCTCCGCGATCTGCTCCACCGTCGTGGCGTCCCAGCCCCGCGCGGCGACCAGCCGGTAGGTGGCGGCCCGGATCGCCTGCCGGGTCTTCAGCTTCTTCCGCTCCCGCAGCCCCATCCCCGGCCGTGCCTCCGGGATCCGCGCCTCCGCTGACTCCGCGCCGGGGAGCGGCCGGGCGTCCGTCGGGGTGCGTGCGGTGGCTGTCATGGGGTCATTGTGGTGCATCCGTCCCGACTGCGGCCATGGTGTCCGGCCCCGCCGGGGACGGCCGCCGGGCGGAACCGGGGACCCCGGCGCCGGGCCGGACCCGACCCGACCCCCGAAGCGACGCCCGGAAGCGACGCCCGCAAGCGACGGCCGGACCGGTCCGGCGGCAGGCACCGTGCGGGAGAGCCCCTACGCCTGGTAGGCCACCAGCGAGATGCCCACGTAGTGGACGACGAACGCGGCCAGCGTCAGGGAGTGGAACACCTCGTGGAAGCCGAACCAGCGCGGTGACGGATTGGGCCGCTTGATGCCGTACACCACCCCGCCCACGCTGTAGAGCAGCCCGCCCACGATCACCAGGACCAGTACCGCGATTCCGCCCGTCCGCAGGAAGTCCGGCAGGAAGAAGACCGCGGCCCAGCCCATCGCGATATAGCAGGGCGTGTAGAGCCAGCGCGGCGCGCCCACCCAGAACACCCGGAAGGCGATCCCGGCCGCCGCCGCCGCCCAGACCGCCCACATCAGGGGCCGGGCGGTGGAATCGGGGAGCAGCAGCATCGTCAGCGGGGTATAGGTGCCCGCGATGATCAGGAAGATATTGGCGTGGTCCAGCCGCCGCAGCACGGCCTCGCCCCGCGGCCCCCAGTTGCCCCGGTGGTACAGGGCGCTGACGCCGAAGAGCAGGCAGGCGCTCAGGACATAGACGGCGCAGGCGGCCCGGGCCTTGGGCGAACCCGCGAATGCGGTCAGCACCAGTCCGGCCACCAGCACCGCCGGGAACATGCCCGCGTGCAGCCAGCCGCGCAGCTTCGGCTTGGCCGGTAGTGACGGTATCGAGGCCGCGGTGGTCGCTGAGGTGGCGTCGGGCGTCGCAGGCGTCATAAAGGGATGGTAGCCAGCCCGCCGGGCACCCGGAGAGTCCACCCGCACCGTGACCGCGATGGTGGCACGGTCCGCAAGGAGACCGTGACACGTGGCGATGCTCACGTGAGGCGCCCTCTGGACATATGGGCACCGGCCACGGATCATCAGATGAGTGCGGTCGGCACCGGATGAGCGCAAGCTGCGTCCGGGTCGCAGCCCCCACGGGGCAGACAGGCAAGAAAAACCCTCGACTAGGAGCGATCGTGGCGCGCGACGCTGTGCTCTCCGGGAACGCCCCCCACAGCCCCGGGGCCCTCGGCACCCTCCCCCCTCTCCCCACCAACCACCAGGCCCTGATCGCCTGGGTCGACGAGATCGCGTCGATCACCCAGCCGGACCGGATCGTCTGGTGCGACGGTTCCGAAGCGGAGTACGAGCGCCTGTGCGAGGAGCTCGTCGCCAAGGGCACCTTCACCAGGCTCGACCCCGTCAAGCGCCCGAACTCGTACTACGCGGCCTCCGACCCCACGGATGTCGCCCGGGTCGAGGACCGTACGTTCATCTGCTCCGAGAAGGAGGCGGACGCCGGCCCGACCAACCACTGGAAGGCCCCGGCGGAGATGAAGGAGATCTTCGCCGGCCGGGACGGCATCTTCCGCGGTGCCATGCGCGGCCGCACCATGTACGTGGTCCCCTTCTGCATGGGCCCGCTGGGCTCCCCGCTCTCCGCCATCGGCGTCGAGATCACCGACTCCGCCTATGTCGCGGTCTCCATGCGCACCATGACCCGGATGGGCCAGGACGTCCTGGACGAGCTGGGCTCCGACGGCTTCTTCGTGAAGGCCGTCCACACCCTCGGCGCCCCGCTCGCCGAGGGCCAGGCCGACGTCCCGTGGCCGTGCAGCTCCACCAAGTACATCTCCCACTTCCCCGAGACCCGCGAGATCTGGTCGTACGGCTCCGGCTACGGCGGCAACGCCCTGCTCGGCAAGAAGTGCTACGCCCTGCGGATCGCCTCGGTCATGGCCCGCGACGAGGGCTGGCTCGCCGAGCACATGCTGATCCTCAAGCTCACCCCGCCGCAGGGCGAGTCCTCCCAGTCGCCCAAGTACATCGCGGCCGCCTTCCCCTCCGCCTGCGGCAAGACCAACCTCGCCATGCTGGAGCCCACGATCCCCGGCTGGACCGTGGAGACCATCGGCGACGACATCGCCTGGATGCGGTTCGGCGAGGACGGCAGGCTCTACGCGATCAACCCCGAGGCCGGATTCTTCGGCGTCGCGCCCGGCACCGGCGAGCACACCAACGCCAACGCCATGAAGACGCTCTGGGGCAACGCCGTCTTCACCAATGTCGCCCTCACCGAGGACAACGACATCTGGTGGGAGGGCATGACGGAGGAGACCCCGGACCGGCTCACCGACTGGAAGGGCAACGACTGGACGCCCGCGTCCGGTGCCCCGGCCGCTCACCCCAACGCCCGCTTCACCGTCCCGGCGTCCCAGTGCCCGACCGTCGCGCCCGAGTGGGAGGACCCGAAGGGCGTCCCGATCTCCGCGATCCTGTTCGGCGGCCGCCGCGCCTCCGCCGTACCGCTGGTCACCGAGTCCTTCAGCTGGCAGCACGGTGTCTTCCTGGGCGCCAACGTCGCCTCCGAGAAGACCGCCGCCGCCGAGGGCAAGGTCGGCGAGCTGCGCCGGGACCCCTTCGCCATGCTGCCGTTCTGCGGCTACAACATGGGCGACTACATGGCCCACTGGATCAAGGTCGGCCGGAGTGCCGACCCGGCGAAGCTGCCGAAGATCTACTACGTCAACTGGTTCCGCAAGAACGACCGCGGCGAGTTCGTCTGGCCCGGCTTCGGCGAGAACAGCCGGGTGCTGAAGTGGATCGTGGAGCGCCTCGACGGCAAGGCCGCGGGTGTGAAGACCCCGATCGGGATGCTGCCGGCCCCCGGGTCCCTCGACACCGACGGGCTGGACCTCTCCGAGGAGGAGCTGGCCTTCCTGCTCAGCGTGGACCCGGAGATCTGGCGCGAGGAGGCCGCCCTGGTCCCTGAGCACCTCAACACCTTCGGCGACCACACGCCCAAGGAGCTGTGGGACGAGTACCGCGCCCTGGTGGCCCGGCTGGGCTGACCCCGGGATCCCGGTCCTCCGGACCTCCGATCCCCCGAGACCGGAGCCGGGCGCGCACGAACGCGTCCGGCCCCGCACGCGGCGGGCAGCCGACCACACCGCCCTGACCTGTGGAGTTGTCCTACCGTTCCGTCGCGACCCCGGCCCCCGGCCCCTCATTACGAGGCGCCGGGGGCCGGGTTTTTCCGTATACGACGTGTTTTCGCGCTCTTGGTGTGCTGCGTATGCCGGGTGTGCCGGTCAGGCCGCGGCCAGTTCGGCACCGCCGAGCGCGGCGGCATGGGCGTCCATCCGCCCGGCGGCCAGAACCGCCACCGCCGTATCGGCCCGGGAGGCAGCGACCACCAGGGCGCGCCCGGCCAGGGTGTGCGCCCTGCGGTGCAGCGCCACCGGGTCGGCCCCGCTCAGCCCCGTGTGCCGGGCGGGCGGCGCCCCGCGCAGCCGGGCGACCTGGACCGCTATCCGGTCGGCGGCCGTGTCCAGACCGAGTTCGTCGGTGACCGCCAGCAGTGCGGAGAGATGACCGGCGAGCTGGATGTCCAGCTCCTCCTCGCGGGAGCGGTGGGGGTATCCGGCGGTGTCGGCCATCGAGTGGACAGACCTGGTGCGGATCGGCTCGTACATGAAGATGGCCTCCTGCTCACTGTCAGGAGACCATCCTACCTTGGATTGAGTCTAAAGTTCGTCCCGGTCGGGAACCGGCCCCGGTCCGGCCTCGGCCCAGCCCCGGTCCGGTCCCGGTCCGCCCGGGTCAGTGCTGGCTGTAGCCGTCCAGGAAGTTCCCGATCCGGGTCACCGCGTCCGCCAGGTCCTGGGCCGCGGGCAGGGTCACGATCCGGAAGTGATCCGGCTCCGGCCAGTTGAAGCCCGTCCCGTGGACCACCATGATCTTCTCGGCCCTGAGCAGGTCGAGCACCATCTGCCGGTCGTCCTTGATCTTGTAGACGGTCGGGTCCAGCTTCGGGAAGAGATAGAGCGCGCCCTTCGGCTTCACGCAGGTCACCCCGGGGATCCGGGTCAGCAGGTCGTACGCGACATCGCGCTGCTCCAGGATCCGCCCGCCCGGCAGGACCAGGTCCTCGATGGTCTGCCGGCCGCCGAGCGCGCTGGCCACGGCGTGCTGCGAGGGCATGTTCGCGCAGAGCCGCATATTGGCGAGGATGGTCAGCCCCTCGATATACGAGGAGGCGTGGTGCTTGGGACCGCAGACCGCCAGCCAGCCGGAGCGGTACCCCGCCACCCGGTAGTTCTTGGAGAGCCCGTTGAAGGTGAGGGTCAGCAGATCCGGGGCGATCGCGGCGGTCGGGGTGTGGGTGGCACCGTCGTAGAGGATCTTGTCGTAGATCTCGTCCGAGCAGACGACCAGCTGGTGGCGGCGGGCGATCTCGGTCAGCCCGCGCAGCATCTCGTCGTCGTAGACCGCGCCCGTGGGGTTGTTCGGGTTGATGATCACCAGCGCCTTGGTGCGGTCGGTGATCTTCCGCTCCAGGTCGGCCAGGTCGGGGAGCCAGTCCGACTGCTCGTCGCAGCGGTAGTGCACGGCGGTGCCGCCCGCCAGGGAGACGGAGGCCGTCCACAGCGGATAGTCCGGCGCCGGGACCAGTACCTCGTCCCCGTCGTCGAGCAGGGCCTGCATCGACATCTGGATCAGCTCGGAGACGCCGTTGCCCAGATAGATGTCCTCGACGTCGAGGTCGATGCCCTTGGTCTGGTAGTGCTGCATCACCGCGCGCCGCGCCGAGAGCAGCCCCTTCGCGTCGCCGTAGCCGTGTGCGCCGCCCAGATTCCGGAGGATGTCCTCCAGGATCTCCGGCGGGCACTCGAAGCCGAAGGCCGCGGGGTTGCCGGTGTTCAGCTTGAGGATGCGGTGTCCTGCTGCCTCCAGCCGCATCGCCTCCTCAAGGACCGGACCGCGGATCTCGTAACAGACATTGGCGAGCTTCGTCGACTGGATCACCTGCATACGCGTGAGCTTACGACCGCCGGTCGCCGCTCGCCGAGTGTTTTAGCCCACGTCGCCCCTGCGCGGTAACCGGGTGTACGGATCCGCCGCCCGGCTGCCGCAACCGTTCCGCCGGTGTTTCCACCGGTCCGGAGCGCGTGAAAGGAAAGGCCCCGGGGTGCGGTGAAGCAGCCCGGGGCCCCAGGTCCGGCGGCCGGCGGACCGGCCGTTTTCCCTGCCCTGCTGAACAGTGAGAGATCAGCCGTTCACGCAGGCGTTGCCGAGCGTCGGGTTCAGCAGCGCAATGATGTTGACGGTGTTGCCGCAGACATTGATCGGAACGTGAACCGGAATCTGGATCACATTGCCGGACAGCACGCCGGGGGAGTTGGCGGCGGCGCCGTTCGCGTTGGAGTCCGCGACGGCCGGGGCGGCCGCGCTCAGCGCCAGCAGAACGCCCGCAACGGCGGCAGCGGCCTTCTTGTGCTTCATTTTCGATCCTTTCAGCGGCGGCACTGAACGCAGGCACGACTCTCGTGCGCTGCGCCGACAGTTCTCTGTTCCATGGCGCCCCCGCAGATCTAGTAACGACTGGGTTCCCGCCAGGAAACCTCGCCTATAGCGACCGGGGGAAAAGTCACTCGTATGCGAAGCGGGCCGGGGGAATGCGGCGGAATGCCGGGGAAAAGGGGTGTGCCCCCGGGCGCCGGGCGCTCGGGGGCACACTTCACAGGCGGACGGCTCAGCTGTTGCCGGCGCCGTTGCCCGAGAGGATCGGGATGTTGCTGAGGATGTGCGACAGCGGCTCGTCGCCCTTGGCCTGCGTCGAGTTCTCGGTGCACTGCTGGTTCTGCGGCGCCGAGAGGATCGGCACGTCCTGGACGGCGATCGGGATGACACCGATGAGGGAACCGGCGTTGACCTTCGCGGGCAGGCCGATGCAGGGCTTGTTCAGCGAACCCTGGATGAGGGCCATCTGCGGGCTCATGTCGCCGTGCGTGGCGGAGTTGCCGTAGGTCTGCGAAGCACCGTTGCCGCTGAAGGACGTGGTGCCGTTGTCGTTGCCGATGGCCATGGCCGGAGCGGCCACCGCGGCGCCGGCGCCCACCATCGAAGCGGTGACCGCGGCGGTGGCCAGAATCTTCTTGATCACTTGATGTTCCCTTTTCGCTATGAACGATCGACCGTGGAGCAGACTGATCAACTGCCCTCGATCCGTTTGGTTCCGCGCGTTCACCCGAAAGCCGTAATGCGGCCGGATGGTCGACGCCCGGAATATCGGAGGAGGGACCGCGGACGGTCCCGTCCTCCGATACGGCGGACCGTGACTCGCCCTCGGATGCGCCATGCCAACTGGAAGCACGACTGCCCCACGACGCAATGCGCCGCCGGCTGGAGGCAGGCATCCGGAACGGATCCGATTCCACGGTCCGCGCGCTCATTCAAGCAGCGCCGCCGCCGTTTGCCCAAGGTTCGTTCACCCGTCTGCCGAGTGAATTTCCGCCGGGTGGATTCCTTCGAAATGATGAGGCAATCGGAGCAGGGTTTTCGAGGAATCGATTCTGCAATAGCGGAGGAATTCGCGTGGTCCGGGGCGGGTGCGATGTTCGCCGCGGGAACGGGGAAGCCCCGGCACCGGGCGGGTGCCGGGGCTTCCTGTCGTCCGCTGCAGCGGGTCGCCGGGAGACGACTAGCTGTTGGCGACGCCGTTGCCCGAGAGGACCGGGATGTTGCTGAGGAGGTGCGACAGCGGCTCGTCGCCCTTGGCCTGCGTCGAGTTCTCGGTGCACTGCTGGTTCTGCGGGGCCGACAGGATCGGGATGTCCTGGACGGCGACCGGCACCAGGACGCCCACGAGGGAGCCGGCGTTGGCCTTGACCGGCAGACCGATGCAGGGCTTGTTGAGGGTGCCCTGGACGAGGCCGAGCTGGGGGCTCATGTCGCCGTAGGTCTCGGAGTTGCCGTAGGACTGCGACGAGTTGTTGCCGCTGACCGACGTGGTGCCCTGGTGGTCGCCGATGGCCATAGCCTGCCCGGCGCCCGCGCCCACCACGGAGAGGCCGACCGCCGTGGTCGCCATAACCTTCTTGAGCATGTTCCGTCCTTCTGTCTCGTGGATGCCCACTAGCGGAGCGCCCTGACAACAGAGGCCCGCGAAGTTTGGTTCTCCCGGTTCACCCCAATGGCGCACACCCCCTTGTCGCGGGGGGCGGTGGCGCCCCGTTCGGCGGTCCGGACCGGCCGGGCATTGGGCCGAACGGGGGTCCCCCGACATGTCGCCCGTGTCCCCGCCGGGCGTCGTCCGTTTCGATCTGTGTGAGCCCTTACGCAGGGCAGAACATCGAACAGAAGGTGCTAAATCCCATGAACACTGCCAAGAAGGCCGCCGTGGTGCTCGCCACCGCCGGACTCGCCGCGGGTGCCGCCGCCGGCAACGCGTTCGCCAGCAGCGACGCGAACGGCGCCGCCGCCAACTCCCCGGGTGTCCTGTCGGGCAACGTGGTCCAGGTTCCCGTGCACATCCCGGTCAACGTCTGCGGGAACTCGATCAACGTCATCGGGCTGCTGAACCCGGCCTTCGGCAACACCTGCGCCAACGCCTGACGCCCCGCACGGCGCGTCACGGGTGGTGCCCCCGGCTCCCGGCCGGGGGCACCACCCTTTTCGCTGCCCCGGTAAGCCCCGGTAAGCCCCGGTAAGTTCCAGGGAAGCGCCGGGTGCCGCGTATGCGGGCGCCTGGGCGCAGGGGATACGCGGGCCCGAGCATGCGGAAGGGGTGCGGCCACCGTGGCCGCACCCCTTCCGTACGCCTTCGCCCGGTACGTCCGAAGGCCCGTCAGCCGCCGACGGAGATCCCGCCCAGCATCGGGGTGGCCCCGGCGGCGGTCTGCAGGATGCGCTCGGGCGCCTGCCCCTTGACGCTGTTGAGCTGCATCGCGGTGTCCGCGACGTCCTTCACCACATTGCCGCTGCCGCCGTTGAGCAGCGGCGACTGCTCGACGAGCTGGGTGAGGCCGCCGTTCAGGCTCATGGGCGGCATGGCCGACGGGGCCGCGGTCGCGGCGGACGCCGCCGCACCGACCACGGCGACCGAACCTGCGATGACCGCGGCAACCCTCGACGAATACTTCATCTTTTCGCATCCCTTTCTCCGGCGGCGTTCCTCGCCGCCGTCACCGTGGACAACGACGGGCCCGCCCGGGGGTTATCACCCGGCGCCCGGCAGCGGCGGAAACGCCTTAACGAGCGCCATGCGAAAAAGATGCGCCGACTCACCCGAAAGTTTAGTAAGGGGCCGCCGCGCGTTGCCGTGGCGGTGGCTCAAGGCGCGTCCGGCGTGATTACCGGCGGTTCATCTGTCAAAGTGCACACTCCTGTTCTCATCATTTTGACCGAGTGGGAGAGGCGCCTTATGCCGAAGTCGCCGGGCAGCACCGCCAGGAGAGTCCGGGGTGCCGCGCTCCTGCTGGCTGCGGCCGCCCTGCTCGGGCTCGCCGGCGGCGGCGCCGGGGCCGTCGGGCGGTCCGACCAGCCCGAGTCGCCGAGCCTCCCCTTCGCCCAGCGCTTCCACGCCGTCCAGCACGGCGCGATCACGCGCACCGCCAACGCCGCCATCACCTGCCGCACTCCGGAGACCGCCGGTGCCGTGCCCTGCGCGGCCGTACAGAAGGGCGGCGGCGGTACCAACGGCGACTACGAGATGTTCTACGTCGACGAGGACACCGACCCCAACACGTACAACTCCAGCCGTGCCCGGCTCGATCTCCCGGCCGGTGCCGAGGTGACCTACGCCCGGCTGTACTGGGGCGGCAACCTGCGGGTCGGCGAGCAGAAGCCGCCGAAGGACAACGGCCGGGTGCTGATCGCCGAACCCGGCGGCCGGTACAAGGAGGTGCTCGCCGACACCCGCATGGCCCACCGCGACGCGGACGGCGCCGATGCCTTCCAGGCCTCCGCCGACATCACCCCGCTGGTCCGGCGGAGCCGTTCCGGACTCTGGACCGTCGCCCAGATCAACGTCGCCATGGGGCACACCGCCACCGGCGCCTGGGGCGGCTGGACCCTCGTCGTCGCCTACGAGGACCCCGCCGAGCCGCTGCGCCACCTTGCCCTCTGGGACGGTTTCCAGCACCTGGGCAAGGAGACCCCGGTGTACGAGATCGCCCTCACCGGATTGCGGATCCCCGCCGGGGCCGGCGGGCGGGCGGGTATCGCCGGATACGACGGCGACCGCGGAAACACCGGCGACCGGGGCCGCATCCGTACGGACACCGGAAAGACATTCGATCTCCAGGGGCCCGGAAACCCGGCCGACGACCTGATGAACTCGACCATCACCGGACCTGGAAATCCGCTGGTCCGACAACCTGCCCATAGCAATACCCTCGGATACGACTCCGACGTTTTCGACATCGGCGCCGCACTGGTGTCCGGGGTCACCAGTTTGAGTTTCCGCTTCGAGACCGAAAACCTCGGATACTCCCTCGGCGTTCTCTTCGTGCAGGCAGACACCCGCCGCTGAAATTCCCCGCGCGGCGCTGCTCGCCCCGAGCCTGATCCACCCCACGTACCAAGAGAGCCGCACGTGCCGCAGAGAAACCGGACCGAGCAGAGTCAACTGACGATCTTCCATCTGGTGCAGCCGGTGGAAGGGGGAGTCGCCCGCGTGGTCACCGACCTCGTCCGGGCGCAGATCGCCGAGGGACTGCGGGCCGAGGTCGCCTGCCCGCCCGGCGGCGAACTCGCCGAGCGCGCCGCCGAGGCCGGGGCCCGGGTGCACGCCTGGCACGCCGGCCGCGCCCCCGGGCCGGAGCTGCTGCGCGAGGTGTGGACCGCCGCCCGGCTGATCCGCCGGAGCCGCCCGCACCTCGTGCACGCCCACAGCGCCAAGGCCGGTCTGGTCGCCCGGCTCGCCGTCCGCGGCCGGGTGCCCACCGTCTTCCAGCCGCACGCCTGGTCGTTCGACGCGGTCGAAGGGCGCGCCGCCGAACTCGCCCGGATCTGGGAGCGGTACGGCACCCGCTGGTCCACCCGGACCCTCTGCGTCAGCGAGACCGAGCGGCGCGCGGGCGAGAGCGCCGGGATCGCCGCCCGCTGGGCCGTCATCCGCAACGGCGTCGACCTGGGGCACTTCGAACACCGGGAACACGGCCCCGGGCCGGGCCCCGGCCCCGGCCGGGAGCGCGCCGGACTGCCCGAACTGACCGGGGTGCCCGACGGCGCGCCCGTCGTCCTCTGCGTCGGCAGGCTCTGCCGCCAGAAGGGCCAGGACGTGCTCCTCGCCGCCTGGCCCGCGGTCCGGGCCGCCGTCCCGGACGCCCGTCTGATCCTCGTCGGCGACGGCCCCGACCGGGCCGCGCTCACCCGGCTCGCCCCGCCCGGGGTCCGGTTCGCGGGTGCCATCCACGACATCCGCCCCTGGCTGCGGGCCGCCGACGCGGTCGTCCTCCCGTCCCGCTGGGAAGGCATGGCGCTCGCCCCGCTGGAGGCCATGGCCTGCGGACTGCCGGTCGTCGTCACCGATGTCAGCGGCGCCCGGGAGAGCCTGCCGCCCGGCCACGACACCTACGGCCTCGTCCCCCCGGACGATCCGGCCGCCCTCGCGGCCGCCCTCGGCCGGCTGCTCGCCGACCCGGAACTCCGGGCCCGCCTCGGCCGCGAGGCCCGCACCCATACGCGGGCCACCTGCGACGTACGGCAGACGGCCGCCGCCGTCTCCGGGCTCTACCAGGATCTGCTCAGCTCGCCCCCCAGCCCCCCTCACCAGACGAGAAAGCGCACCAGGCGATGACGACGGAGAGCGCCCCCGCACCCCACCACCACCGCGCCGTCGCCGCGCCCTCGGCGCTCACGGCCCTGCACCCGCCGCGCCGGGCCGCCCGCCACCGCCACCGCGCGGCCCGCGGGGCCGTCCGGCGCGGCACCGGCGCCCGGTACGGGCCCGCGGCCGGACTGCTCACCGCCGACGCCCTGGCGCTCGGGCTGACCGCCGCCCTGCTGCCGCCCCTGCCGTGGCCCGCCGCGGTGCTCGCCGCCGCCGTACTCCTCCAGCCCGCGGTCCACGCCTGCCGCGGCCTCTACCGGCCCCGGCTCTCCCCCTCCGCGCTCGCCGAACTGCCCGCCCTGGCCGGGCTCGCGCTCCTCCAGTGGCTGCTGCTCGGCGAGGCGGCCGCCGCCTACGATCCCGCCCTCGCCGCCGGCCCGGCGGTCCTCGTGCTCGCCGCCGCCGTACAGACCGGGCTCTGTACCGCCGCCCGCGCCCTGCTGTACGCCGCCCGCCGCGCGCACGGCGCCCGCCGCCCCCGCTCCGTCCTCGTCGTCGGCACCGGACCGCTGGCCCCGCGGGTCACCGCCGCCCTCGCCGACCACCCCGGCTACGGCATGCGGCCCGTCGGCCTGGTCGGCACCGAGCCCGCCGGGCCGCCCTGCGCCCTGCCGCTGCTCACCACCGCCGAGGACGTCGGCCGGGCCGTCGTCCAGAACGCCGTACGCCATGCCGTCTTCACCGAACAGCCCGGCGCCGACCACGAGTCCGCGGCCCTCGTCGCGCTCTTCGCCGAACACGGCGTACGCCAGTGGCTCGTCGACGGCGGCGCCACCACCGGCAACCGCTGGTACCGCGCCGCGAGCGCCGACCACCTCTGGGGCTTCGCCGTCCAGCCGCTGCACGGCGGGCTGCACCGGCCGGTCGCCCGCGCCGTCAAACGGACCATCGACACCGCCCTCGCCGGGCTCGCCCTGCTGGCCGCCGCGCCCGTCCTGGCCGGCTGCGCCCTCGCCGTACGGCTCTCCGACGGCCCCGGGGTGATCTTCCGTCAGGAGCGCGTCGGGCTCGACGGCCGCCCCTTCACCCTGCTGAAGTTCCGCACCCTCGCCCCCGCCGACGACCACGAGTCCGCCACCCGCTGGAACATCGCCTACGACCACCGGATGAGCGCCACCGGCAGCCTGCTGCGCCGCACCTCCCTCGACGAACTGCCCCAGCTGTGGAACGTCGTCCGCGGCGATATGAGCCTCGTCGGGCCGCGGCCCGAACGCCCCTACTACGTCGGCCGGTTCAGCCACACCCATCCCGGCTACGCGGCCCGCCACCGGATGCCCGTCGGTATCACCGGGCTCGCCCAGGTCAACGGATTGCGCGGCGACACCTCCATCGAGGAGCGGGCCCGCTTCGACAACCACTACATCGAGACCTGGTCGCCCTGGCAGGACCTCTGCATCATGGCGCGCACCGCCGTCTCCCTCTTCCGGCTCGGAGGCAGCTGACGATGGCCGTGCCCTGGACCGCGCCACGGCCGCACCCGTTCGGCGCCCGGGTCCCGAGGCCCATCCCGTGGGAGCTGCTCCCGCTGGTCGTGACGGTGCTGCTGCTCGCCGTACCGCTGCCCGAAGGGACCTCCGGAGGCGGCGGGCTCGGACCCGCCGACCTGGCGTCCGGGGTGCTCGTCCTGTGCTGTCTGGCCCGGGTGCTGCGGACCCGCGAACGGCCCCTGAGCCGTACCGCGGCGCTCGTCGTGGGCGCGCCCGCGGTCGCCATCGCGGTGGCCACCGTCACCGCCGCCGACCCGCTGGCCGCGGTGCCCGGCTTCGTCCGCTACCTCCAGGTCTTCGTGCTCGTCCCGGCCGCCGTGGTGCTGCTGGTCCGCGACGCCCGCGACTTCCGGGCCGTCACCGGCGCGCTGGTCGTGCTGGCGCTGGTCCAGGGCGCGATCGGGGTGCACCAGTACGCCACCGGCACCGGCGCCTCCTATATGGGCGAGGACATCCGGGCGGTCGGCACCTTCGGCCCCACCGACGTCATGGGCATGGCCACGGTCGTCGCCTACGGGATGCTGGCCTCCGCCGCCCTCGCCCTGCGGACCCCGAAGGGCGCCCCGGTCCCGCTGCGGCCCGCCGCGGCCGGGGCCGCCGTACTCCTCGTCGTCCCCCTCGGGCTCTCCTTCAGCCGCGGCGCGTGGATCGCCACCGCCGTCGCGGCGCTGGCGATGCTGCTTCTCGCCGGGGTCCGCAGGGCGCTCGCGGTGCTGGCCGTCGCGGTCGCCGCGACCGTGGTGCTGGTCGGCGGCTTCGGGGTCGGCTCCGCGATGATCGGGGCCAGGATCAGCAGCATCACCCAGGTCACCGACGCCCCCGACCGCTCGGTCACCGACCGGTACACCATGTGGGCGGCCGCCGGGAGCATGTGGCGGGAGCACCCGGTGACCGGTGTCGGCCTCAAGGGCTTTCCCGAGCACCGCGACTCCCACGCCGGTATCGGCCTCTCGGCCGCGAGCGACACCGCGGGCGCGGGCCGGGAGTTCCTGCGCCAGCCGCTGCTGTCGCCGCACAACATGTATCTGCTGATCCTCAGCGAACAGGGGCTGATCGGCGCGGTCGCCTTCGCCGGAAGCTGGGCCGCCCTGCTGGTCGGCGGCGTACGGCGGCTGATCGCCCGGCGCGGCGCGCTGGACTGCGGGCTCGCCGCGGTGGCGCTGACGCTCTGGCAGACGGTGGACTTCCTCTACGCGGACATCGGCGGCCCGTCGACCGTACTGACCGGGGTGGTGTTCGGCCTCGCGGCCCGTTGGGCACTGGCTCCGCTGGGCGAGCCGGAGCCGCGGTCCGTGCCGTCGGCACGGTCCGGCCGGGTCCCTGGGGGCCGGGGTACGGGAGCGGGTACTGCGGCGCGGGCCCGGGCGGGAGCGGGCGGCCGTGGCGGGACGTCCACGGGCGCGCCCGGGGCCGGATCCGCTGCCGCGCGGGCGCTGCCGGCGGTATCCGGACCCGTATCCGCGGCTCCGTCCGGACCGGCGCCCGCCGCCGTATCAGGGCCCGCGTCGCCGAGCGGGCCCGCACCTGTACGCGGTCCCGCACCGGCGACCGGGCCCGGGACGGCCGGATGACCGGCGTGGACATGCGCGAGGAGTCCCCCGCCGGCACCGAGCCCTCCCGGCTCGGAAACGTCCTCGCCCGGGCCGCCGCCGTCACCGCCGGACTCACCCTCGCGGGCGCCCTCTTCGGTCTCGTACGCGACCAGGCCATCGCCCAGATCTACGGTGCCAGCGTCGACAGCGACGCCTTTCTCATCTCGTGGACCGTGCCCGAGATGGCGGCGACCCTCCTCATCGAGGACGCCATGGCGCTGCTCCTGGTCCCCGCCTTCAGCCATGCCCTGGCCCGCCGCGCGGCGGGCCGGGCGGAGCCGGACGGCGGGCGGCCGCGAGGGGACCGGGACCCGGTGCGCGAACTCGTCGGCCACACCTTTCCGAAGCTTTTCGCCGTCCTCGCCGCCGCGACCGGCCTGCTGCTCGTCTTCGCCCCCCAGTTCGTCGCCGCGCTCGCCCCCGGCTTCCCCGAACCCGCACTGGCCGTCGACTGCACCCGGCTGACCGCCCTGACCGTCCTCACCTTCGGCGTGGCGGGCTACTTCAGCGCCGCGCTCCGTGCCCACGGGCGTTTTGTGCCCCCGGCCGGGGTGTACGTCGCGTACAACGCCGGCATCATCGCCACGACGATCGCCCTGCACGGACTCTGGGGCGTCCGGGCGGCGGCGGCCGGGGTCGCGATCGGCGGCGCGCTGATGGTCCTGGTGCAGTTGCCCTTCTTCGCCCGCGAGATGACGGCCCACCGCACCCCCCGCCCCCCGCACCCCCGCCCGGGCCCGGTCCCGCGCCCCCGCTCCGGCGGCCGTACCGGAACCCCCGGCATCCTGGCCCGTTACCTGCCGGACCGCATGAAGGGCCACGGTGCCGCGGCCACCCGGCGCCCCGGGGGCGCCGGGCTCGTGAAGGGCCGCCGTAGGTCCCTCCAGGCCCCCGGAGGTGCGGAGGGGCGCCGGGGGTACCTCCTGCGCCGCCTGGCGAAGGGGTGGGGGCACCTCCCACGCCGCCAGGCGGAGGGGGAGGAACTGCGCGACCGGCCCCCGACGGCCCCCCGCCGGAGTACGTCCTCCACCGGGCAGGGCGAACCCCCGCGCCCCGGCGACCCGCACCGCACGGACCGGGCACGCCCCCCGGCGGGGCGCGGCGCACCCCCGTGCCCGGACGGCGACCCGGACCGTACCGAACCCGCCGCACCCCCGGTGGGAGCCGTCGGCTTCGCCCTCCTCGCCCCCATCGTCCTCTTCGCCGTCAGCCGCCAGTCCCAGGTCCTCGTCGAACGTTTCCTCGCCTCCTCCCTCCCCAGCGGCGCGATCTCCCACCTCAACTACGCGCAGAAGGTCGCGCAGATGCCGATGGTGCTCTCGCTGATGTTCTGCACCGTCACCTTCCCCGCTGTCGCCAAGGCCATGGCCATGGGGGACCGGGAGCGGGCCCGCCGCCGGGTCGAGAACGACCTCGCGCTCGCCGGACTGGTCGTCCTCCTCGGCACCGCGCTGATCGTCGGCTACGCGCCCCAGATCGTGGAGGTCCTCTTCCAGCGCGGCGCGTTCGGCGCCGCGGACACCCGGACCACCGCGACGGTGATGCGGGTGTACGCCGTCGGGCTGCTCGGCCACACCCTCGTCGGGGCGCTGGGCCGCCCGTTCTTCTCCGCCGGGCGCCCCACCTGGTACCCCGCCGCCGCGATGGCCGCCGGTCTCGTCGTCACCGTTGCCGCCGGGACGGCCGCCGTCGGCCCCTGGGGCGTCTACGGCATCGCGGCCGCCAACGCGGCGGGCATCAGCACCACCGCCCTGCTCCTGCTGCGCGGCCTCGGTTCCCGGGTCGTCCCCATCCGGGTCCGCGCCATCACCCCGGCACTCGGGCGGCTCGCGCTCGCCGCCGGGTGCGCCGCCGCCGCCGGACGGCTCGCCGCGGGCACGATCGAACCGGCGCTGCCGAGTCTGGCCGCGGGCTGTGTGCTCGTACCCGCCGTCTTCGCCGTCACCGGGCTCGCGGTCCGAGCCCCCGAAGTCGTCCATCTGCTGGCTCTCATCCGACAGAGGATCGCCCGACATGTCCGCTGACACGGCGCCACCGCGCAACCAGACGACCGCCACCGCCACGGCGACCGCCGCCCTGTCCCTCACCGCCGTCGCCGCACCCGTCGCCACCGCCGTCCGACGGCCGTGGATCCTGATGTACCACTCGGTCTCCGACCCGGCCCACGACCCGTACGGCATCACCGTCTCGCCCGACCGCCTCGACCTCCAGCTGCGCTGGCTGCGCTCGCACGGGCTGCGGGGGGTGTCCGTGGCGGCCCTGCTGAGGGCCTGCGCGCAGGGGCGCGGCCGGGGGCTCGTCGGTCTCACCTTCGACGACGGCTACGCCGACTTCGCCGCCGACGCGCTGCCCGTGCTGCGCCGCCACGACTGCACGGCGACGCTGTTCGTGCTGCCCGGCCGGCTCGGCGGCGACAACGCCTGGGACCCGGACGGACCCCGGCGGCCGCTGGTGGACGAGTCCGGGATCCGTACCGCCGTCGCGGCCGGGACCGAGATCGCCTCGCACGGCCTCTACCACGTCGACCTCACCCGGCTCGACGACGACGCCCTCCGTGAGGAGACCCTCCGCAGCCGGGCATGGCTGCGCGAGGTGACCGGCCGCGATCCGGAGGGCTTCTGCTATCCGTACGGCACGGTCGATGGCCGGGTCGCGGCCGCGGTGCGGTCGGCGGGGTACGCGTACGGCTGCGCAATCCGCCCGCCCGCCGGGCTCGGCGGGCCGTACGCCCTGCCCCGTACGCACATCAGCCAGGCCGACCGCTCGGCGCGGCTGTGGGCGAAGCGGCTCGGCCACCGGGCCGGTCTGCGATGACGACTACTCCCCGGGTGCTCCAGGTGATCACCGGGCTGGGTACCGGCGGTGCCGAGCAGCAGTTGCGGCTGCTGCTGCGCCATCTGCCGTACGACTGCGACGTGGTGACGCTCACCAACCCGGGGCCGGTGGCGGACGGGCTGCGCGCGGACGGGGTCCGGGTCACCGACCTCGGGATGCGCGGCAACCGCGATCCGGCCGCGCTGCCCCGGCTGGCGGGGCTGATCCGGGGCGGCGGCTACGGCCTGGTCCACACCCATCTGTACCGGGCGTGCGTCTACGGCCGGATCGCGGCCCGGCTGGCCGGGGTGCGGGCGGTCGTGGCGACCGAACACTCCCTGGGCGAGCACGAAATCGAAGGCCGGCCGCTGACCCGCGGCACCCGCGCGCTGTACCTCGCCACGGAACGGCTCGGGGCGGCCACGGTCGCCGTGTCGGACACGGTCGCGGCGCGGCTGGGGGAGTGGGGCGTACCGCCGCGGCGGACGCATACGGTCCCCAACGGCATCGACGCCCACCACTTCCGCTTCGACCCGGCGGCCCGGGCGGCGGTCCGGGCCGCGCTCGGCATCGCGCCGGACGCGTTCGTGCTCGGCGGAGTCGGCCGGCTGGTTCCGGGCAAGGGCTTCGACAGCCTGATCCGGGCGGCCGCGGACGTCCCCGCGGTGACCGTCCTCCTCGCGGGCGAGGGGCCGGAACGCCCGGCCCTGGAACATCTGGCGGCGACGCTGGGGGTGGCCGCGCGGGTCCACTTCCTGGGCGACTGCGCGGCGGCCTCCGGCGCGGCGGCGGTGGCGGAGGCGCTCACGGACGGGCCGCGGTTCACCGTCGCCGCCGTGCTCAGCGGTGCCGACGCGTTCGTCTCCGCCTCGCGCGAGGAGGCCTTCGGGCTCGCCGTGATCGAGGCGCTCGCCGCCGGGCTGCCCGTGGTGTACCGGACCTGTCCCGCCGTCGAGGACCTGGGGCCGGGAGCGGTGACCGGAGCCCTGCGGTTCGCGGGCGACGACGCCTCGCTCACCGCGGCCGTGCGGGAACTGGTCGCGCGGGGCGCGCGGCCGGAGCGGGCGCCCCTGGGCGGGGCCGAGCGCTATGACATCCGGCGGACCGCCGGGCTCGTAGCCGAGGTGTACGAGCGCGTGCTCGCCGACACCGGAACGGGCCGGGACCGGCCGTACCGGGCGCGGCGCGAAGTGCTCCGCGCGCCGTTGCCCCGCGCCTCGCGGAGCGGCCCGCCGCCCCGGAGCGAACCCGTACCCGCGCCCTCTCCGCGGGGCGAATCCGTACCCGCACCCGCGCCCGGAGCCTCCCCGCGGAGCGAACCCGTACCCGCGCCCTCTCCGCGGCGCGCGCCGCTGCCCCCGCCCGCGCCCTCCCCGCGGGGCGAATCCGCACTCTCCTCGCCATTCCCGCCCTCCCCGCCATCCCCGTCCTCCCCTCCCGATCCGACCGAGAGAGCCCACCGATGAGCAAGCCGCAGACTCCGCAGACCCCGCGCCCGGCGCCCCGGGAGACCGAGGCAGAGCGGCCCGATCCGTCACCGCCGCCCGCGCGGTCCCGGCGGCCGGAGCCGCTGCGGTGGGCCGCGGGCCGGGTCCGGCGGCTGCCCGCCTGGTGGCCGCTGCCCGCGCTCGCCGCCGCCGGTGCCCTGTGCGGCGGCGCGTACGGACTGCTCGCCGCCCCCCAGTACGCGGCCACGAGTTATGTCGTCGCCGCCACCGGCAAGGACGCCCAGCCGGGGGCCGCCATCGGCTTCGCCCAGGCATACGGGCGGATCGCCACCAGCGACTCCACCATCGCCTATGCCCGGGTCGCCGCCGGGATGTCCGCGCGGGAGTTGCGCAGCCGGGTCCGGACGGAGACCTCGCCCGACTCGCCGATGATCGCGATTACCGGCACCTCGGACCGCCCCGGCGAGGCCGCCGATATCGCCAACGCCGTCGCCGACGCCGTGTTCGTGAGCGGCAACCAGGTCGCCAAGAACACCGGCGTCCAACTGCTGAGCTTCTCCCGTGCCATTCCGCCCGCCGAGCCCGTCTCCCCCTCCGCTCCGCTCGGTGCCGCCGTCGGTGCCTCCACCGGGGGACTGATCGGCGGACTGGTGCTGCTGGTCCGGCCCCGTATCCGGCAGCGTTCAGGTGAGGACGACGGCGCCGGTTCCCCGGCCGCCACCGCCCCGCCCGGCGGGCCCGCCGCCGAGCCCGTCCCGGCAGCCGCCCCCGCCGCCACTTCGGTGCCCGCGCCCGCCACCGCGGGCTCCGCCGCCGGTAAGGAGCGCGTCTGATGGAACCGGCGAAGCCGGAGCCGCAGGGCTTCACCGTCACCCTCTGCCGCGACCAGCGCGCCTTCGCCCTGCTGCGGCCCGAGTGGGACGACCTCCAGCGCCGCTGCTCGACCGCCACGCCCTTCCAGAGCCATGCCTGGCTGGAGTCGTGGTGGCTGTCCTACGGCACCGGCGGAAAGCTGCGGATCGTCCTGGTGCGCCGCGGTGGACGGCTGGTGGCCGCCGCGCCGCTGATGCTGGTGCACCGTCCGATGCCGCTCCTGGTCTCCCTCGGCGGCGGTATCTCCGACTACTCCGACATCCTCGTCGACGACGCCGACGGTACGGATCCGGCCGCCGCCGACGCCGCGGTCGACGCGCTGGAGCGCGGCCTCCAGCGGGCCGCCCGGCACGCGGTGGTCGACCTGCGGGAGGTCCGGCCGGGCGCCGCCGCCGAGAAGCTGTACGCGCGGTGGACCGGCGCCCGGGCCAGACTGGCGGACTCGGTCTGTCTGGAGCTGCCCGCCCACCCCATGGAGGAGCTGGTCAAACGGCTCCCCAAGGCCCGGGCCCAGCGGGTGCGGGCCAAGCTGCGGAAGATCGACGCGCTGGAGATCGAGGACATCACCGTCACCGAGGACGGCGTGCCCGAGGCGATGGGCCATCTGCTGCGGCTGCACGAACTCCAGTGGCGCGGGCGCGGGGTGACCGTGGAGCATCTGCGGCCCCGGTTCGCCGAGCATCTGGTCCGGGCCACCCGGCGCATGGTCCGCGACGGCGACGCGGCCCTCACCGAGTACCGGATGGACGGGGAGGTCGTCGCGGCCAGTGTGGCCCTGCTGTCCGGCCGGTTCACCGGCGGCTATCTGTACGGGGCCGACCCCAGGCTCCGGGAGCGGAAGGTGGACGTCACGACCATGCTGCTGCGGCACGAGGCCGACCTGGCGGCCAGCACCGGCCGCCGGGTGATGAGCCTGCTGCGCGGCAAGGAGGCGTACAAGAGCCACTGGCGCCCGGAGGCGGTCACCAATCAGCGGCTGCTGTTCGCCCCGTACGCCCTGGAACCGGTGCTGAGGCTGCATGTGTCCCGGGCCGTACTGCGGGACCGGGCGGTGGCGGCCGTCGCCGAGCGGTTCCCCGCGGCCCGTGAGTGGCGCGACCGGCTGAAGGACTGGCGGTCGGCGGTGACCCCCCGGGGCCGGGACGCCCGGCGCCCGGCGGACCGCTGAGCGGCTCCGCCGGGCCGGCCGGGCGTGCTCAGCGGCTGTCGTTGCGGGGCGCGGGCCAGGACGCGGGCCAGGGGATCTTCACACAGAACTTCCGGGCCGGGGCCCAGGACGACGTCCACGGGGAGAGCGGTACCTCGACGCACCAGTCGATCTTGTTGAGACGTCCGGGAGTGGCGGCCGGGTTCGGTGTCGGGTTCGGCACCGGAGCCGGGGGCGGTACCGGAGTCGGCACGGGAACCGGGGCCGGAGTGGGCGTCGGAGTGGGGGTGGGAGTGGGAGTCGGCACCGGAACCGGGACCGGCTCCTCCGGCTTCGGCGTGGTCACCGGCGGTTCCGGTACGGGTGTCGGCGCCGGCGGCGGGGTTACCGGGGGCTCCGGCACCGGCGTCGGGGTCACCGGCGGTTCGGGTACCGGTACCGGTGTCGGGACCGGGGCTACCGGAGGCTCGGGTACGGGCGTTGGTGTCGGCGCCACCGGAGGTTCCGGCACCGGCGGCGGCTCCGGGACCGGCACCGGAGGAGCCGTCGGCACGGTCGGCACCGTGGGTACGGGCGGTACGGGCGGCTCCGGCACCGGCGGCACGGTCGGTACCGGCACCGGCGGGGTCGTCGGCACGGGCGGGACCGGCGGCACCGTCGGACCCGTCTGGTTGTACAGCCGGGTGCGGAACACACTCGACGATTTGGGGTTGTCATCACACTGCCAGACGCCGTGCGGACAGTAGTCCGTGATGGTCTGATAGAGCGGCCGGTGCTGCTCGATCCAGTCGAGCATGCCCCGCATGTAGTCGGGGTTGTCCCCGTTGCGGAACAGCCCCCACTCCGGGTACGAGATCGCCTTGCCGTGCTCGCGCGCGAACGCCACCTGGGCGTGCAGCCCGTACGGCGCCGCCGCCTGCTCCTCGAAGGTCCGGCCGGGCGCCTGGTCGTAGGAGTCCATCCCGATGATGTCGACGACGTCGTCCCCCGGGTAGCACGCGGTCCACGGCACCGCGTCCTGCCCCCGGTTCGGCGCGAAGTCGAAGCGGAAGGACTGGCCGTCGACCGAGCGCATCGCCGCCACGATCCGGTTCCAGTACGCCTTCCAGGACTCCGGGTCCGGGCCGCAGCGGTGGCTGTAGGTGATGCCGTTCATCTCCCAGCCCAGGACGAGCACGGTGTCCGGTACGCCCAGCTCCACCAGCCGCCGGGCCAGCGCCCTGAAGTGCTCGTCGTACTCGCCCGCCGCCCCGGCCCGCAGCAGCCTGCGGACCTCCGCGTCCGGCAGCCGGGCCTCGTTCCGCTCCAGCATCGGCACATTGAGGACGAACATCCGGTCGGCGCGGGCGCGCCGCCAGCGGGCCCAGTCCTCCAGGAAGCCGACCCGGCCCTCGATACCGGCCCACCGGTCGCCGGGCAGATAGGTGTGGCCGACCCGCAGTTCCGTACCGCCGAGCCAGCGCGACAGTTCGGCCATCCGGCGCGGACCCGCCGAGCCGTAGTCGACGTACGCACCGACGGCGACCGGTCCGGCGGGACGCTCCGGCTGGTCCTCGGCCCGGGCGACGCTCGCCGCGCCCGCCACGGCTCCCGTGGAGACCAGCAGACTCGCGGCGACCGTCCCGATGGTGGTGCCGGTGAGACGGCGCCTTCGGGTCATGGCTCCTCCTTGGGCAGGGCGGTGATCTGGCGGTCCGTCGGACTGACGCTCTGTCCGTTCGCCCGTCGTCCGGCCGTAGGAAGAAAGTCCTACGAATGAGCGGTCCGGGCGACCTCCGGTAGGCCATTAGCGATCACCGCCGCGTTCCGCACGACCATCCAGGTGAAAGATGTGACGTCCATGCCACCGTTCGACGCCGGGGTCCCCGCGCTGGTGCTGCGCCTCGACCGGAACCCCTTTCACCACGGCACCCTCGGAGCCGTCAGATCCCTGGGGCGGGCCGGGGTCGAGGTGCACGCCGTCGTCGAGTCGGCGTCGAGTCCCGTCGTACGCTCCCGGCATCTGCACCGCGCGCACCCCGTCGCGCCGGGCACGGTCCGCCCGGACGGCACGGGCTTCGCCGAACTGCTGCTCCGGGTCTCGGAGCGGATCGGCCGGCCCGCCGTACTGATTCCGATGGACGACCTCGGCGCGATCCTCGCGGCCGCCCACGCACCCCGGCTGGCCGGCCGCTATCTGCTGCCCGCGCAGCCGCCCGGGCTGCCGGACTCGCTCGCCGACAAGTCGGCGCTGGCGGAGGTGTGCGGGCGGGCGGGTGTGCCGCATCCGCGGACCGTCGTCCCCGGCAGCGCGGCGGAAGCGGCCGCGGCGGCGGCCGCCCTCGGGATTCCGCTGGTCGCCAAGTGGAGCAGGCCGTGGCTGCTGCCCCCGGGCGCCGGACTGCGCAGTACGACCCTGATCCGCTCGCCCGGCGCGGCCCGGGCCCTGTACGAGCGGGGCGCGGCCACCGGCGCGGGGCTGCTGCTCCAGCGCAGGCTGCCCGACGGGCCGGACGCGGACTGGTTCTTCCACGGCTGCTTCGGCGGCGACGGACGGCTGCTGGCCGGGGGCACCGGCCGCAAGGAGCTGGCCTGGCCGCCGCGGGCCGGGCTGACCGCGATGGGACGCTGGCACCCCAATCCGGCGGTCACCGCGATCGCCCTGCGGCTGGCGGAGCACACCGGCTACCGGGGCGTCATCGACCTCGACCTCCGCCGCGACCGGGCCGGCGGCGGCTACCGGCTGCTGGACGCCAATCCCCGGCCGGGCGCCCAGTTCCGGCTTTTCACGGCGCCCGACGGCACGGATGTGGTGCGGGCGCTGTACCGGGACCTGACCGGCCGGCCCCCGTCGTCACCGCCGCCCGAACGCCCCGGCCGGGTCTTCGTCGCCGAGAACTATGCGCTGCTGTCGGCGCTGACGGCCCTGCCGACCGCCTTCCGGCGCCCCGGCCCGCGCGCGGCCCGCCGCCCCGGAACCCCGCCCGCCGCCCGCCCGGCCCACCCCGTCCGTTCCGCCGAGGCGGCGTGGTTCGCCGGGGACGACCCGCTGCCGTTCGCCGCCATGGCGGGCGCCTGGCTGGGGCGCGGGCTGGCCAAGGGCGCCCGGCGGGCGGGGGCCGCGCTGCGTACCCGCTGAAACCCGGGCGGCTCCTCCGCCCCGCGTACCCGCCGAACCCCACCCCCCATCCCCCACCCCTCACTCACCCCCCCCGTCCAGAAGGAATGCACCATGTACGACGTGGCAGTCATCGGCGCCGGACCCTACGGGCTCTCGGTCGCCGCGCACGCGGCCGCCGCCGGAATGCGGACGAAGGTCTTCGGCCGGGCCATGGAGTCCTGGCGCGACCATATGCCCGAGGGCATGTTCCTCAAGTCCGAGCCGTGGGCGTCCAATCTGTCGGATCCGGCCGGGGCCCGGACGCTCGCCCGCTACGGCGCCGAGGCGGGCTTCCGGACCGAACACGGTAGCCCGCTGCCGATCGGCGCGTTCACGGAGTACGGGCTCTGGTTCGCGCGGCACGCGGTGCCCGCGCTCGACGGGCGGATCGTGACCAGGGTGGCGGCGGGCGGTGACGGCTTCACCGTGGGCACCGCGGACGGGGACACCGTGCGGGCCCGTACCGTCGTCGTCGCCGTCGGGGTGCTGCCGTTCGTCCGGATCCCGGGGCCGCTGGCACAGCTCCCGCCGGACCGGGTCACGCACAGCACCGGCCACCGGGACCTGAGCCGCTTCCACGGTCAGGACGTCACGGTGGTCGGCGCGGGCCAGGCCGCCCTGGAGACGGCGGTGCTGCTCGCCGAGGGCGGCGCCCGCCCGGTGCTCGTCGCCCGGGCGGGGCGGGTGAACTGGAACACCGTGCCGGTGCCCGAGGACCGCCCACTGGCACGGCGGCTGCGGACCCCGCTCAGCGGCCTCGGCTCCGGCTGGCGGAGCTGGGCCTACTCCGAACTGCCCTGGGCCGTGCGCAGGCTGTCCGACGCCCGCCGCGAACACATCGCCCGCACCGCGCTGGGCCCGGCGGGCGCCTGGTGGCTGCGGGAGCGTTACGAGGGCCGGGTCCCCGAACTGCTGGCCCACCGGATCCTCGGCGCGACCCCGGACCGGGACCGGATCCGGCTGTCCCTGGACGCCCCCGGCGGCCCGGTCACCCTGGACACCTCCCATATCGTCGCCGCCACCGGCTTCACCCCGGACCTGGACCGCCTGCCGCTCCTGGATCCCCGGCTCCGCGCCCGCCTCACCACCCTCGGCACCGGCCGCGCCCCGGAACTGAGCCCGTCCTTCGAATCGTCGTACCCCGGACTGTTCTTCGCCGGACTGCTGAGCGCGCCCGCCTTCGGCCCGTCGATGCGTTTCGTCCACGGCGCGACGTACACGGCCCCCCGGATCGTCCGCACCATCCGCACCCACCTCCGCCCCACCCCCCGCCCCCTCCGGCTCCCCCGCCCCACCCACCCGGACCGGGCGGCCCACCGGGAGCGGGTCCGGGAGAACTGACCCCGGGCCGGGGCCGCCACGGTCCGTCCGCGGTGCTGCTCCTGCGGGCGGTCCCGGTCCGGGGCCCAGGGACGCCAATCAGCCGTCATACGGCCGGAATCGTCTGGCTTTCCGGCTGCGTATGCCGTGTCCTGGACATCAGTGGGAAGTTGTCACCGGCATGAAGCGGGCGGGGCACGTGAGTTCAGGCAAGGGGCCCGGCGACCTGGTGGTCAATCAGGACGATCTCGGGGCAGTGGGCCATGAGGCGTTCGTGCTGCACGGGAGACTGCGCAAGGGAGGGGACATCGCGGGGGGAGGCAGTGCAAAGGGCGGCGAAGGGAACACGGCCCGGGCAGCCCGTGAACTGTCGGCGAGGCACCTGGATACCGGCGGTGAGCTGTACACCACCTTGTCCGTCTGGACCTCCCAGGTGAGGACGGTGCTTCAGATGTGTGCCCATGTCTCCAACCACCTGGACTACTCCAAGAAGTCCCACTCCTCGGACGACGCCACCGTCGAGGCGAGTATCCGGGACCGGGCGGGGGCGGCCCTGCCGGTATCGGAGATCTCCAAGCTGGTGACCTGAGGGGAGTCACGCGGGAATGGGGAAATTCACCTACACCGATCTGATGGAACTGGACCTCGGACGGCTCGTTGCCGCGGTGACGGACTGGAAGACCATGGCCGACCGGCTCGCCGAGCTGACCGGCGATGCCAGGGACGGGCTGCTCAAGAAGTCCGAGGCGTCTCGCTGGCAGGGTGTCAACGCCACTGTCACGCGGGACTTCGTACAGAAGACGGCCAAGGAGTTCGGGGATCTCGCCCTCCAGGCGCGCAGTATTCACGCGGTGCTGTCCGATGCCCATGGTGAGCTGGCCCGCGTCCAGAAGCGTGCCCGGGAGCTCACCGCCGAGGCACGGGCCGGTGATCCCGACCGCAGCGGTGATCCCGATCCGGGGCTGCTGGTGAGCGACGCCGGCGACGGTACGGTCGTCGTGACGGAGTCGGTGTGCGACGTCCGGGGGCCGTCCCGGCGTACCGAGGATCTGATGCAGTACTATGCGGACGCCCTGACGGCCCTGGTCAGCCATGCCACCGAGATCGACGCGGCGACCGTGCGGGCACTGAAGGCGAGCCACGGCGGCGACCCGCACAACGCCGGTCATGCCGTCTACGACTCCCTCGACCGGGACCAGCTGCCCCGGGCCATGCGGCTTGCCGCCCTCGGCGACAAAGCCGACGCCCGGCAGCGGGCCGAGCTGCACCGCTTGTGGGAGTCCCTGAGCCCCGAAGCGCGTGGGCAGCTCTGGAACGGGCAACGAGCCGAACTGCTTGCCGCCGGGCTGCTGGATCCGCGTTCCAAGCAGGTGGCCGCGGACCGCGGCATGGGACGGCACGGTTCCGCGGGAAAGGGCTTCGACGACTATCTGACCAACGGCAAAATCAAGTCCATGGCCGACGCGGCGGACGCGCTGGGCATGACCGATGCCTCCCGCCATCTCCGGCACTACTACGGGAACTCGGGGGACACCCTGGAACTGCCCGTCGACAAGATGCTGAAGGACGACGAGGGACTGAGGGGCCGGGTTCAGGACGAGATCGCGGCGAACGCGGAGCAGTGGCACCGGGACGCATTGGAGGAGTTCCGGCGCAACGGCGGGCAGCCGGTGTCGATGCGAGTGGAGACCCGCCCCGAGGACTACAGCTTCGACCAGGACGCCGATCCCAACTGGTTCTATGCCGTTGGATCGGCCCGGACCAACGTCACCGGGGTCGTCACCGTCGTACCCGATGCGCAGGGGCGCCCCGAGGTCAGCCTCGACTACCAGGTCAACGCATGGGACCGGTACAACTGGGACGAAGGGAAAGGCGTGGCGATCGGGCCGGTGAAGATTCCCGACGGCGAGATGGGCCGTCAGCACACGGTCGGGATGGCCCAGGAGTACGACATGGCGGGTTCCAGCTCCGTGCAGGGCCACTCACTGGGCGGTGAGCGGCCGGACGGGGGACCCGTCACGCTACCGCCGGACCCCGGCCGCAACGGCGGCAGGACCGACCCCGGCCGCAACCCCACGGACTGACAGGGAGCCTCCGGCAGATGACCAACCCCGAAGCAGGGCAGGGGCCGCGGGGCGTGCCCGGTGCCTTTCGGGCCCGCCGCAGGGCCGCCGTGATCGCCGCCGTGGTGGTCGTGCTGTTCGCGCTGGCCGGTGGGCTGCTGCTCCGGACCGAGGGGGAGCCGGGCGCGTCCACGGGCCGGGAGAGCGACTGCTGCTGGCAGGAGGGCATCACGCCCGAGTGGCTCGGCACCGCGATCGGTATCCGGATTCCGGACACGGCCACGGACCGGCGGGCCGGATACCTGGTCGGGCCGCGGTGGGACAACGGGATCCTGGCCTTCACGCTCACCGACGCGGAGGCCCGGGCCTTCCTCGGCCGGCTGGTCCCCGGTGGCGAGCGCATGGTCGAGAACACCCGGCCGCTGAAGAAGTACGAACGGCCCGACAGCTTCGCCAGGCTCGGCCTGGCCGACCCGGAGACCATCCGGGCCGGGGTGCTCAAGAGCGGGTTCTGTCCGGACGGCCTCGACACCGTCGAGGGCAGGCACCTCCGGACCTGCGCCGGCGTCATCTCGCACGCCTATACGCCGGGCAGTACCCGGATCCATGTGCGGGCGAAGTTCGAGCCGGGGCTCAGCCCGCTGCCGACAGCCGCTTCCCACGGCTGACGTCTCCGCCGGGGCGGGCGCCGTAGCGGTCAGGCCGGATGTGTCGACGGGTGGTGCCAGCCGCCGTTGAGCAAGGGGGGCGGGGGGCCCGTCAGGGGGTCCGGTGGGGGTGGGAAGCGGGTGGTGCGGGCCCATTCCAGGTCCGGGCCGCCGGGCAGGGTGCGTTCGGCGGCCGCCCATTCGCGGATCAGTTGTTCGTAGATCGGGGTGGCACCGGTCGGTGGGGCCTGCTGGTGGGCGGCCCGGTCCGGGTAGGCGTGGTGGTCCGTGGGGGAGGCCGGAATGGTCGGGACGCGCTGCCATCGGGGCGTCGAGGATGTCCTTGCCATACGACAGCAAACGGGGGCTCACGGGGCGAAGTCACTGTCGGCATGCCTGCGCGGAGTAGCGCAGGAACGGTTTTTCGAGGCGCGCGGTGCGAGCCGGTGCCCGGTGGCCGCGCCTCCGCGCCCCGGCGCCGGAGGAGTGTGCGGGCAACTGGATGAACAAGGCGCGCACGCCCGGGCCGTGGGCGCGGGGCGCACGCCGGTGGGGCAGGGATGGCGCGTTGGGGTGCACGTGGCCGACACGAACCCCGTGGACGGCCCGGGCGGCGGTATCCCGGGCCGAAAGGGCGTGATCATACGGAAAACGGCCTTGATGAGGGGACCATGATGCGACGTACGGCCCTGCCGCTCCTGCTCTCGGTCTGCGCCCTCGGCGGCGCGCTGACCGCCTGCCAGGGCGCGCCCGCCGGGGACGCGGCCGCCGGGCCGGTCAACCCGCCCGGCATCGGCCGGCCCGCGGGGGACACCGCGGGCGACGGGAAGGGTGGCGCCCGGGGCGCCGCGCTCCTCGGGGACGCCATCGACCTGGGCGGACGGGCGTCCGGTGAGCATCTGCGGATGGCGGTCACCGCCTACGTCGACCCCGCCGTGCCCGTACGGCGCAAGGGCACGGTGGCCTCCCGGCCGCCGGAGGGCATGCGCCGGGTCGGGATCCGGGTCGCGCTCCTCAATGTCGGGGGCGCTCCGTACGACGCCCGCGGTACGGAGACCTGGGTGACCGATGCGGCCGGAGAACGCCATCCGGCGGTATCCGGCGGAGAAATCACCACCGGATTCCCGGTTAAATGGAACATCCTTGCGGGGGGTGAATCCGCCGAGGGTTGGCTGCTGTTCGACGTACCCCAAACGGCCGCCCTCACCCAATTCCACGGTGACCTCGGGAAATCGGCCGTCGAGTGGCGGCTTCAGGCTCCGCCGAGCAGGTGAACACGGCACCGGGCCCGGGGTCCCGGGGCACTAGGGTGCCGAACCATGACGACAGCCAACACCACGACGTCCGCCAAGAATTCCGTCAACCGCAGCCATTTGGGCACCCTTTCCGTACTCGCCTGGACCGGTGATCCCGAGGCCGGGCACGACATGCCCTATCTCCTCGTCTATTCCCTCGGCGACGGCGACTGCACCCCCGAGGAGGGCGAGACCGCTCTTCTCGGAATGATCGCGGAATGCGGCGCCCGGGCCGGTGATATGTCCGACGCCACCTCGTCTTCGGTGAATTCCCCGGTCCGCCTGCTGGTGGAGGCCGGACAGGCCGTCCTCAACATGCCCTTCCTCAGCGCCCAGTGCCCGGCCCCGCCGGAGTGGCTGGCCGCCGCCGACGGCCGCGGCCATGCCCATGTGATCATCGCCAGCCGCCCCTGGCCCGAGGCCAGGCCGGGCGAGCAGGTCACCGAGGAGACCCTCCAGACCTACCTCGGCGACGAGGACACCCTGCTGTCGTCCGCACACATCCTGGTCCGGGTCTCCCAGCTCCGCTCGTAGCCACGATCCGGAGCCCCTTCGCTTTCACCGGCCGGACACGGACCGGGCGGTGAAAGCGAACGGCAGCGCCCGCACCCGGTTGTCGAAGCTGGAGTCGATCAGCTCCGGCGGACCCGTCGGCCGCAGGTCCCGCGTCCTCGTCAGCAGCTCCCGGAAGACCGCCTTCATCTCCTGGCGCGCCAGATGCGCGCCCAGACAGTAGTGCGGACCGCCGCCCCCGTACCCCAGATGCGGATTGGGCGAACGCGTGATGTCGAAGACGTCGGGCGCCTCGAACACCGCCTCGTCGCGGTTGGCCGAGGCGTAGAACAGCACCACCTTCTCCCCGGGACGGAAGTCCCGGCCGCCCAGCGAGCACTCCGCGGCCACCGTCCGGCGGAACTGGATGATCGGCGTGGAGTGGCGGACGATCTCCTCCACCGCGCCGTCCCCGTACCGCTCCGGGTCCGAGGCGAGCAGATCCCGCTGCTCCGGATGGTCGCCGAGGAGCACCAGACCGTGTGCCAGGGCATTGCGTGTGGTCTCCACCCCGGCGACCAGCAGCAGCGAGAAGAACGCCCCCAGCTCCCGGGCGTTCAGCCCCCGGCCGTCGACGTCCGCGGTGACCAGCGCCGAGATCAGATCGTCCTGGGGCTCCCGGCGCCGCTCCCGGGCCAGCCGGCCCATCACCCGCTGGAGATGGGCCAGCGCCCGCAGCCCGCGCCCCGGCATCCGCAGCCTGCGCCGCCCCACCCCCACGTTCTCCGACGCCTCGTCGATCCGGCGGGCGATCTCCCGCCGGTGCAGCTCGGGGACGCCCATCAGATCGCAGATGATCTCGAACGGCATCCGCCCGGCCACCGCCGCCACGAAGTCCCCGGGACGGTCCCGCAGCATCTCGTCGACGATCCGTGCGGCCACCGCCCCGATGTTCTCCCCGGCCGCCGCCAGCAGCCTGGGCGTGAAGGCGCGGGCGACGATCCGCCGCAGGTCCGCGTGCTCCGGATCGTCCATATTCACCATGGAGTTGCCGAACAGCGCCTTCACCCAGGCCGCGGGCTCCGGCGTGGTCACCCCGGGGGCGCTGGTGAAGGTGCGGGGCGCCCGGCTGGACTGCTGCACATCCGCATGGCGTACGAGGGCATAGAAGCCGCCCGGCCCCTCGGGGGCGCCGAAGCGGACGGGGGCTTCGAGCGACCGCAGCCGGGCGAAGGCCGCCAGGCGCTCGGCGCGCGGCCGTCCCCAGAACCCCGGATCGGAGAGATCGGAGGGAGTGGAGAGATCAGAAGGAGTGGGGGGAGTGATGGGGGCGGCGGGTGCGGGGGGTTGGTGGGGCAGGCGCGGTTCGGCCGCTGCTGCGGGTTCGGCGGGTTCGGCGGGGACGGGCGCGGGGGCCGGGGTGTTCAAGGCCGGGAACCTCCTCGGGTTCGGATCGGCCGGGCCGGCTCATCGGCCCGAGGCCACTCCCATATTCCCGCCCATCTCCCGCTATCCCGTGCTTCGTTCCCCGGTCCGCGGCGGGCCGTGCTGCTGCATTCGGGGGAACTTTGTCCCGGCCCGGGCGCCCTGATCGTTCATCCGGGCGCAGTCGTCACACCGAACGAGAAGGAAGAGGGGCACATCCACCCATGAAGTCCACGACCCGGTGTTCTGTCGCGGCGGTGCTGGCGTGTATGGCGTCGGCCGTGGGGGCGGGCTCCGCCGCCGCCACGTCCGTCCCGGTCACCCTCCCGCTGGAGACCCTGGAGACCGTCCTTCCGGTCCCCGCCCCCGAGCTGAGTACGGGCGTCCCCGTGCCGGTGCCGGGCGTGCCGCAGGCCCCCGAACACGTCGCCGGGCGGATGCTGCCGTACGGAGCCCTGCCGCAGGTCCCGCTCAGCAGCGAACTCCCCGGCACGGAGCTGGGGGTGCCCCTCACGGCCCCGCTCGGCGAACACCCCCTAGGTGTCGCCCGCGCCACCTCCGAGGCCGCCGACCTCTCGCTGGCCACCCCCGGGGCTTCCCTGGGCGCCCCGCTGTCCGCGCCCCGGCCCGAGCTGTACGGCCAGCCCGAACCGGTCCTGCCGGAGGTCGCGCTGCTCACACCGTGGCTGCGGGGCGCGCCCGCGGCCGGGGTGCTCTACAGCTGACGCGCTCGCTTCCCGCCGGCGTACTCCCCGACCGGCCGGAGGAGGGCCGGCCGGGGCGGCGGCGGGTGTCCCCGGGCCGGGCGGGCCGGGGCGGCGCGCTCGCGGTCGTACTGGTCGTACTGGTCGTACCGGAAGGCCGGGGTGGTCCACCCGGAAGAGGAACCCTTTCGCCGTCGCCTCGTTGACAGGGTCCGCACCCCTGTTCCCGCACCCGCTCCAGGATCCGTTCCCGCACCCGCACCCGCAGACCGTGAAGGGCCGCCCCATGCGTATCCCCGACCGCCTCGGCATCAGCCGCACCACCCGCCCCGCCCGCAACGGCGCCGCCGCCGGACTTCCGCGCCGGCTCGCGCTCCGGGCGCTCTTCACGGCGGTGGTGGCCGGGGGAACAGCCGGGGCGCTCGCCCCGCTGATCGGCTCGCTCCGCCCCGGCCGCCGCGGGACCGCGGCGCCCGCGGCCCTCGAACGGTTCTCGGAGACGTACCGCGGGCGGCGTATCGAAGGCACGGCCACGGTGCTCGTCCCGGCGCACGGCCACGGCGGGCACGCGGGCGCGCCACCGACCGTCGAGGTACGGATCGACGGCAGGCCGCTGCACATCATGCGGCGGGCCGACGGCAGCTTTCTGAGCCTGATCAACCACTACGAGTCCTTCCCGACCCTGCGGGAAGTCGCCCGGGCCGCGGTCGACGAGCTGGGCGCCGCCCAACTGGCGGTGCACCGTGGCTGAGTCCCCCGGCACCGCGGCGGCCCGGGTGCCCGTCCGGAAGAACCAGCGCGATCTGACGGCGGCCGAGAAGAAGCGCTTCGTCGACGCCGTGCTGGAGCTGAAACGCCGTGGCCAGTACGACGAGTTCGTCCGGATGCACGGCGAGTTCTACGTCACCGACGGCGAGCTGCGGCCCCGGGCCGCGCATATGACGCCCTCGTTCTTCCCGTGGCACCGCCGCTATCTGCTGGAGTTCGAGCGGGCGCTCCAGCGCATCGACGACCGGGTCACCGTCCCCTACTGGGACTGGACCCTGGACTCCTCCGCCGCGTCGTCCCTCTGGGCGGACGACTTCCTCGGCGGCACCGGCCGGGCGGGCGACCGCCAGGTGACCACCGGCCCCTTCGCCTACGGCAACGGGAACTGGACCGTCAACTCCCGGGTCGTCGACGGCCGCTATCTCACCCGTGACCTCGGCCGACCCTCGAATCCGCTGACCCTGCCCACGAAGCAGGACGTCGAGCGGGCCCTCGCCGAGCCGGAGTACGACGCCCCGCCCTGGGACTCCACGGCGCGCAGCGGCTTCCGCAACGCGCTGGAGGGCTGGGCCGCGGGCAGCGCGGACCGCTGGCGTACGCACAACCGGGTGCACCGCTGGGTGGGCGGGCTGATGCTGGGCGCCACCTCCCCCAACGACCCGGTCTTCTGGCTGCACCACGCCTTCGTCGACCTGCTGTGGGAGCGCTGGCGGCGGGCCCGCCGGGGCGCGGACTACCTCCCGGCGGCGCCGCTGCCGCGGGGCGACCGCCAGCACAAGCGGGTCTTCGCCCTGGAGGAGCCGCTGCCGCCGTGGGACGTCACGCCGGCGGAGCTGCTGGACCACACCCCCTGGTACCGCTACGGCTGACCGCCGGGCCCTGTTCCGACGGGCCCTGTTCCGACGGGCCCCTTCGGGGGCGCGGCGCAAAGACCAAGGGTCTCTCCGGGACCCGGCGTCAAAGACCGAGGGCCCCGCTCCTCCGACTGCTCGTCGGAAGGCGGGGCCCTCGGGCTCGGGGATCCGGGGTCAGTACGCGCCGCCGCCGGCGTTGACGCACTGGTTGCCGAACGCCGGGTTCAGCAGGCCGATCACGTCGATCGTGTTGCCGCAGACGTTCACGGGGATGTTGATCGGCACCTGGACGACGTTGCCGGAGGCGACGCCGGGGGAGTTGGCGGCGGCACCGTGCGCTCCGGCGTCGGCGGCGGCCATGCCCGCGCCACCGGCCAGCAGGGCGCCGGATCCGGCGATGACGGCGGCGGCCTTCGCGATACGCGACATCAGTAGTTCTCCTTGCAGAGCAGAGTCAGAGCATCGGCCGCAGAGCTTGCGGCCTTCACGTTGACAACGCCGTACCCCGTAGGTGGTAACGGATCTTTGGAGAACTGATCGTCTGTGCGAGTGGTGCCCGGCCCGTGACCCCCTCGGGGGTCCGTGCGTTGCGCCGGTCATGACGAACCAAGGCAAGCACCGACTCCGTAAGCCGTCCCGGGCCCTGACCGTCGCCGGGGTCGCCCTGGCCGCCGTGGCGGCCGCGGGCGCGGCGACCGCGGCCCAGGCCGCCCCCGCGGCGGCGACCGCGACCAGTGGCGGCGAGGTCGACCGCAACCTCCTGAAGCCCCCGCCCGGCGGCGTCCTCGCCCCGGTCGCCGACGCAGCAAGCACCCTCCTCCCGACGGGCCTCCCGGGCGCGTAGCCCCTTCCAGGGGGGGGGCCGGGGAGCCGCCCGGCGCCCGGGCCTGGGGCGCCGGGCGGCCAGGGGCGCCCTTGGCCGCTCCCGGGGCGCCAGGGGCGTAAGGGGCGCGAGGAACTGCGCGACAAGCCACCGACGGCGGTCCGTCGGCAGTGCACTCCCGCCAGGCCGGGCGCGTCCCCGGTTTGGGGGTGCTGGGGGTCCCTCCACGCCGCCAGGGGCGTAAGGGGCGCGAGGAACTGCGTGAGCAACCACCGACGGCGTTCCGTCGGCACCGCACCCCCGCCCGGCCGGGCGCGTCCCCGCCCTCAAGGCGCCCGCAGGGACCGGGGCCGGGCGCGTCCCCGCCCCAAGCGACCCGCAGGGGACGGGGCCGGGAGGACCAGGCCCCCCAACCCCCCCACCCCCGGAGGGAACCCGTGCCGGAGCCCCGACGGCGGTAGGGCCCCGGCACGGGTGGTCTCAGCGGCTCAGTCCACCGGGCGGCGGCGGACCGAGCGGCCCGCGAGGACATCCGTACGGACTCCGCCGTCGATGACGAACCGGCCGTCGATCAGGACGTACGGAATGCCCGTCGGCAGGGTCCGCGGCGCCTCGAACGTGGAGCCCGCCGCGACCGTCGCCGGGTCGAAGAGGACCAGGTCCGCGCGGTAGCCCTCGCGGACCAGGCCGCGGTCCGGGAGCCGCAGCCGGGCCGCCGGGCGGGAGGTGAGGTGCGCGACCGTCTCCTCCAGCGACAGGACGCCCAGCTCGCGCGCGTACCGCCCGAGGTACTGCGGGAAGGTGCCGTACGCCCGCGGATGCGGCTTCGCGCCCTGGAGGATGCCGTCGCTGCCGCCGGTGTGCACCCGGTGGCGCATGATCGTGCGGACGTTCTCCTCGTGGCCGACGTGCTGGAGGATCGTGGAGCCCAGCCGGTCCGCGATCATCAGCCCGCGGGCGGTCACCCAGGGCGCCTCGCCGCGCTCCTTCGCCGACTCCTCGATGGTTTTGCCGACATAGCCGCCGAGCGCCGGGTCGGAGACCCCGGAGATCTCGATGGTCTCCCACTCCATCGGCACGCCGTGGCAGCCGTCGGAGCCCTCGACCTCCAGATGGTGCCGGATCCGCTCCGCGGTCTCGTCGTCCCGCAGCCGCTCCAGCAGCGCGTCCGGGCCGCCCTCGCTCGCCCAGCTCGGCAGGGTGGCGACGAGCGTGGTGGAGCCGGGGGTGTACGGGTAGGTGTCGAGGCTGATGTCGGCGCCCGCGTCCAGGGCCTCGTCGAGGAGGGCCAGCAGCTCGCCCGCCTTCCCCTTGTTGACGCCGAAGTTCATCGTGGCGTGCGCGAGGTGCAGGGCGCAGCCCGCGTCCCGGGTGAGCCGGACCATCTCCTCGTACGCCTGGAGCGCCCCGGCGCCGTAGGAGCGGTGGTGCGGGCAGTAGTAGCCGCCGTACGAGGCGACGACCCGGCACAGCTCGGTCAGCTCGGTGTCGGGGGCGTACATCCCGGGGGTGTAGGTGAGGCCGGACGACATGCCGACGGCGCCCTGTTCCAGGCCCTCGGCGACGAGCTGCTTCATCCGGGTCAGCTCGGCGTCGGTGGCCGGGCGGTCCTCCCAGCCGACCGCGTACATCCGGACCGTGCCCTGCGGGACGAGATACGCGGCGTTGACCGCGATGCCCCGGTCGAGCCGGTCGAGGTACTCGCCGACGGTGCGCCAGTCGAAGTCGACGGAGTCGTCGCCAGGGCCGCCGCCGTTCCAGCCGTTGATGGAGCGGCGGACGGCTTCCAGGGTGCGGTCGTCGGCGGGCGCGTACGAGAGCCCGTCCTGGCCGAGCACTTCGAGGGTGACGCCCTGCGCGGCCTTGGCCTCGTGGCCGGGGTCGCGCAGCAGCGCGAGGTCGCTGTGGGCGTGCATGTCGATAAAGCCGGGGGAGAGCGCCAGCCCGGCGGCGTCGAGGACACGGGCGCCGGGGGCGGGGGTGAGGGCGGGGTCGCCCTCACGGCGGATCGCGGCGATCCGGCCGTCGCGTATGTGCACGTCGGCGCGGTACGACGCGCCGCCGCCGCCGTCGACGACGCGGGTGTCGCGGATGAGGAGGTCCATCGCTGTTCCGCCTGTCTCAGAAGAAGGTGCGGATGTAGTCGGTCACGGTGCCGTCGGCTTCGACCAGCGGGATCAGCTGCCATTTGTCGAAGGAGGTGCAGGGGTGGGAGAGGCCCATCCCGACCCAGTCGCCGACCTCCAGCTCGGTGCCCGGGGCGGTGCGCACCCAGCCGTGCTGGTCGGAGAGGCCGCTGATCTCGATCCCGTCGGCCGGGCGGATCTCGCCGGTGCGGGCGGACCGGACGACCTGGGCCTCGGGGAGGTCGAGGTCGTACGCCGCGTCCCGCTTGCCCGCGTTGAGGAACGCCTGCTCCGCGCTGGGGCGGGAGACGACCTGCGCCCAGAGCCGGAACGCGGGCTGCAGCGCGCCCTCGTCGGGGACCCGGTTGAAGGGGGTGAGATGGCGGTAGTGGCCGTCGTCGTGGGAGACGTACGCGCCGGAGCGCAGCAGCTTCAGCACCGGCCGGGAGAGCACGGGGATCTCGGCGAAGACATCGGCGACGGCGTCGAACCAGGCGGAGCCGCCGGCGCTGATCACCACATCGGAGCTGCCGGCGAAGCGGCCGTCCCGGTCGAAGGCGGCGGCCAGCGCCACCAGCCTGCGCAGCCAGGTGCGGACCCGTTCGCCGTCGGCCTCGGGCACCTCGCCCTCGTATCCGGCGACTCCCACCAGCCGCAGGGTGGTGGTCGCGGCGATCGCGTCGGCGACCGCGGCGCATTCGGCCTCCGTACGGGCGCCGGTGCGGGCGCCGTCCCCGGCGCCCAGCTCCACCACGACCTCGACCGGGCGGCGGGCCCCGGCGTCGGTGAGGGCCCGGTCCATCAGCTCGACCCCGCGCACCGAGTCCGCGTAGCAGACGAACCGGAAGTCGGGGTCGCGGTCCAGCTCACCGGCGAGCCAGCGGAGCGCGGCCGGGTCGACGACCTCGTTGGCGAGGAAGATCCGCTGGATGCCGTGGGCGCGGCAGACCCGGGCCTGGTGGGGGACGGCGACGGTGATGCCCCAGGCGCCGCGCTCCAGCTGGCGGGCGAAGAGCTGCGGGGACATGGAGGTCTTGCCGTGCGGGGCGAAGACCAGGCCGTGCCGCTCCGAGTAGGTCTGGAGGAGGTCGAGATTGTGCTCGACGGACTCGGCGGAGAGCGCGAGGACGGGGGTGGTGAAGCCGCCGGTGAAGAGGGAGCGGCGCTCGGCCGCCAGCTCGGCAACGGTCAGCCCGTCGGCATCCGGCGGCAGCGCCTTGAAGCGGTGGTCTACGCGCTCGTGGCGGAGCTGGCCCAGCGGGTCGGCGGGCATGGGGTCGCCTCCTCGGTCTCTTTCGGTCACTCTCGGTCTTTCTTCTGCCGATCCACGCAATGCATTGCATTGTCTGCAACGGTCATTGCGTATATCGCTTGGTGCTGTCTAACATCCGGCCCAGCGCCGGGTCAATGGACCCGACGCCCCCAGACCCCGCGAGGAGCCCCAGGGTGAGCAGCGTGAACGGACCCGACGGACCGGCACCGCCCGGCGCGGCCGGCCCCGAGCCGGTGACCGAGGTGACCTGTCTCGGTGAGTCCATGGTCACGTTCCTGCCCACCGTGCCCGGGCGCCTCGCCGACGTCCCCGCCTTCACCCGCGCCATCGGCGGCGCCGAGTCCAATGTCGCCTGCGCCCTGGCCGCCGCCGGACACCGCACCGCGTGGGTCAGCCGGGTCGGCGCCGACGGCTTCGGCGACCATCTGGTCTCGGCCGTCGCCGCGTACGGCGTCGACACCTCCGCCGTCGCCCGCGACCCCGGCCGTCCCACCGGCGTCTACTTCCGCACCGCCACCGACCGGGCCGCCTCCGGCCACGAGGTCGCCTACTACCGCGCCGGGTCCGCCGCCTCCGCGATGTCGCCCCGGACCGTCCCGTACGCCCTGGTCGCCCGCACCCGTGTCCTGCATCTCTCCGGGATCACCGCCGCCCTCTCCGCGGACTGCCTCGCGCTCCTCCGCGAACTGATGCTTCCCCGCGAAGGGCGCCCGCTGATCTCCTTCGACGTCAATCACCGCCCCGGGCTCTGGGGCGCCGCCGACGCCGGACCGGTGCTCCTCGGGCTGGCCCGCGGCGCCGACCTGGTCTTCGTCGGCGAGGACGAGGCCGAGACCACCTGGGGCATCGGCGGGCCCGCCGCGATCCGCGCGGCCCTGCCCGAGCCGCGGACCCTGATCGTCAAACAGGGCGCCGCGGGAGCGACCGCGTACGTCCGCTCCGCGGCCACCGGCACCGGCACCGACGAAGTGGTCTTCGTCCCGGCACCCGCAGTCGACGTCGTCGCGCCCGTCGGAGCCGGGGACGCCTTCGCGGCCGGCTACCTCTCGGCCGCCCTCCGCGGACTGCCCGCCCGCGACCGGCTCCGGCACGGCCATCTGACCGCCGCGGCCGCCCTCACCGTCCCCGGCGACCTCGGCACACCCCCCGACCGGGACCGCGCCGACCGCCTGGCCGCACTCGACGACGCCTCCTGGGAGAGACTTCGTCTCGGCCCCGGCTGGACCTCAGCCGCGGATGAGGAGGTACGTACGCCATGAGCCAGACCGTCGACCGCGCGCTGAGCATTCTGCCGCTGCTCGCCCAGGGACCCGCCGACCTCGGACAGGTCGCGCAGCGCCTCGACGTCCACAAGTCCACCGCGCTGCGGCTGCTGCGTACGCTCCACGACCACGGTCTGGTCTTCCGGCAGCAGGACCAGCGCTACCGGCTCGGCGCCCGGCTCTTCGCCCTGGCCCAGGAGGCCATCGAGAACCTCGACGTCCGCGAGATCGCCCACCCCCATCTGGTCACCCTCAACGAGCAGATCGGGCACACCGTCCACCTCGCCGTGTACGAGGAGAACGAGGTCCTCTACATCGACAAGGTCGAGAGCCGCTACCCGGTCCGGATGTACTCCCGGATCGGCAAGCCGGTGGCGATCACCGTCGCGGCCGTGGCCAAGCTGCTGCTGGCCGATCTCTCCGAGTCCGAGCGGCGCATGATCGCCGAACGGCTCGACTACCCCATGTACACGCCCCGTTCGACACCGAACGCCGCCGCCTTCCTCAAGGAGCTGGCGACCGTACGCGAACAGGGCTGGGCCACCGACCTCGGCGGCCACGAGGAGTCCATCAACTGCATCGGCGCCCCCATCCGGGGCGCGGGCGGCAAGGTCGTCGCCGCGATGTCCGTCTCGGCGCCGAACGTCGTCGTCACGGCCGAGGAACTGCTCACCCTTCTCCCGCTGGTCCGCCGGACCGCCGACGCGATCAGCCGGGAGTACTCCGGGGCCGTGACCCCGCAATGACCCCTGTCGACCCTCCCAACTCCCACGAGGACAGCGCATGACCGAGAAGACCGCGATCACCCCCGCCACGCACACCGCCCCGCCCGCGAAGTTCTCGCACGGCGTGAAGAAGGGCAACATCCTCCAGGTCGCCGGCCAGGTCGGCTTCCTGCCCGCCGTCGAGGGCCGGCCGCCGACGCCCGCCGGTCCGACGCTGCGCGAGCAGACCCTCCAGACCTTCGCCAACGTCAAGGCGATCCTGGAGGAGGGCGGCGCGAGCTGGGACGACGTGATGATGATGCGCGTCTACCTGACCGACGTGGACCACTTCGCCGAGATGAACGAGATCTACAACGCCTACTTCGAGGAGCAGGGTCTGAAGGCCCCGGCGTCCGCCCGTACCACCGTGTACGTCGGCCTGCCGGCCGGTCTGCTCATCGAGATCGACGCGCTGGCCGTCCTGGGCTGACGCGTCCGCCCGGCGGCACCGTTCCGCCGGGCGCGGGTGACACCGGACCGGCCCCCTGTACCGGCCGGTGCGCCCGGCGCGGCCACCGGCGGCGCGGGACCGTACGGCCGTACGGCTCCGGCCGCTGCGGCGCCCCTGCCCCTCCGGCCCGGGCCGCACCAGCACCACCAGCACCACATCGCACCACCAGTACCACCACCGCTGTACGCCCGCAGGCATCCGGCACCGGCCGGGCCACCGATCCGGCCGGTGCCGGATGAACCGCCCGCGGGCGGCCGCGGGACAGCCGCCGGAGCGCGCCGCCCCCGGCGGACGGCCCGCGAACGCCACCGGCGGGCCGACCCCTGAACGGTCCGCCGGTGGCAACCCGTTCCACCGCACCTGTGCGCACCCCTGCCGCGCACCCGGTGCCCGCCCGCGTACGTCCTCGTACGCCCTGTACGGCTGTGCACGCCGCAACTGCCGGTCGCGGACGAACCCTTCGGACCCGCGACCCGTCCTACCCCGGTAGCCACCGCTGCCACCCCTCCCGTGAACGGCACCGACCCGGCACCACCAGGTCACGCCAGTCACACCAGCAACACCCATAGCCCGGTTTCCCGTTAGTCACCCTTCCGGGATCCCTCAGCACCGCACTGGAAAACCCCTGACGCACCGCCGTACCACCGCACCACCACCACCGGACACGGTCCGGCGTCCGCACCGCGGAGCGCCGTACCGCGGTCCGCCGTACCCGGGAACCCCTCCACCGACGTAAGGGTTTGTCGTGTTGCCAACCGCCACCTTCGCCGCCCCGGCGCCCGCCGCCGAGGCGCCGCCCCACACCGGAGGACTCCTCCTCCTGATCGACGGCACCGCAGGTCTGCTGACCGTCGCGGCGCTCGGTATCGTGCTGCTGCTGGTGCTGATCATCAAGCTCCGGCTCCAGCCGTTCGTCGCGCTGCTCGCCGTCTCCATAGCCGTCGGCCTCGCCGCCGGACTCTCCGTCACCGAACTCTTCGGCACCATCCAGCGCTCCGCCGCCACCTCGGTCATCGAGACCGGCATGGGCGGCATCCTCGGCCATGTCGCCATCATCATCGGCCTCGGCACCATGCTCGGCGCCATCCTGGAGGTCTCCGGCGGCGCCGAGGTGCTCAGCAAGCGCCTCCTCGGCCTCTTCGGCGAGAAGCGCGCCCCGCTGGCCATGGGTGTCACCGGTGTGATCTTCGGTATCCCGGTCTTCTTCGACGTCGGCATCTTCGTCCTGGCACCGATCGTCTACGCCGCCGCCAAGCGGTCCGGCAAGTCGATCCTGCTCTACGCGATGCCGCTGCTGGCCGGTCTCTCCATGACCCACGCCTTCCTGCCGCCGCACCCGGGTCCGGTCGCCGCCGCCGGACTGCTGGACGTCTCGCTGGGCTGGGTCATCCTGATGGGCATCGTCGTCGGCCTGCCGGCCGTCGTCGCGGCCTGGGTCTTCTCGGACTGGATCGGCCGCCGCATCCATGTCGACGTACCGCAGGACATGCTGGAGGCCGCCGAGGAGGCCAAGGCCGCCGTCGCCGCCGAACGCACCGCGGCCGGCAAGGGCGCGCCCGAGTCCGAGGTCTCCCTCGCCACCGTCCTGCTGATCATCGGTACGCCGCTGGTGCTGATCCTCGCCGCGACGTTCTCCTCCATCGCACTGGACGAGTCCACGCTCCGCTCGGTCATCGAGTTCTTCGGCAACCCGTTCGTGGCCCTGACCATCGCCCTGGTGATGGCGTACTACCTGCTGGGCATCCGCCGCGGCTGGTCCCGCAAGTCCCTGGAGCAGGTGTCGACCTCCTCCCTGAAGCCGGTCGGCAACATCCTGCTCGTCGTCGGCGCGGGCGGCGTCTTCGGTGCCGTCCTCAAGGCGAGCGGCGTGGCGCAGGCCCTCTCCGACACCTTCGAGGACGTCGGCCTGCCGATCATCCTGCTGGCGTACCTGATCTCCGTGGTGCTGCGGGTCGCCCAGGGCTCCGCGACGGTCGCCATCGTCACCACGGCGGGCATCGTGCTCCCGCTGGTCGAGAACGCCGACCACTCGCAGGCGTTCCTCGCGCTCGTCATCATGGCGATCTCGGCGGGCTCCATCTTCGCCTCGCACGTCAACGACGGCGGCTTCTGGATCGTCGCCAAGTACTTCGGCATCTCGGAGCGCGACACCCTCAAGTCGTGGACCGTCCTGGAGTGCGTGCTCTCGGTCGTCGGCTTCGCGGTCGCGGCGGTGCTGAGCCTGTTCGTCTAGCCGTCCGCCGCCCCGGACCCCGGTCGGCGGGGACCGGGGCGGCGGTGCGTCCGGGGGCGTGCCGGTACGGCCGTACTCAGACGGCCGCGCGCTCGGTCAGGGGCCGGCGAGCCGCCGGTAGCGCCGGTTGCTCGGCTCCGCGTCCCGCTCGCCGATGGTGGCGGTCCAGTCCCGGCAGACGGCCCCGACGAACACCCGGACCGCTTCGGGTTCGGCCTTCTGCCAGGCCGGTACCGTCGCCAGCCAGGCGAGAGCGGCGTCCGGAGGCTGGTCGCACTCCATCAGCCGTACAGCGGTGTACGCCGCATCGACCCAGGCCGGGCCGGTGGCGGCCATGGCCCAGTCGACGACGTACGCCCGCGAGGTCCCGTGCTCGACCAGGATGTTGTGCGGGTGGGTGTCGGTGTGCAGGAGGGTGTCCCCTGCCAGTAACTCCGCTTCCCCGGCCCCGAGATGTCCGGCGAACCTCTCGGTCAGCGGGGGTACGGCGGCACCGGACGGTGCGCGCAGTTGCCCCATGCGCCGGAGCACCTCCCGTACGGCGGGCAGATCCGGGCTCCCGGGCGCGAGGTCGGCGTGCCGCCCGCCGACCCGGTCGAAGACGAGGACCCGCCACCCGGCAGCCCGGACGTCGTACCGCAGAGTGGGCCCGACGCCTCCGACGGCCCGCCCGAGCAGCGCCTCGCGCCCGAGCGCGGCAGCCTCGTCGGAGTCGGAACCTGGCACCCCCTTGAGGAACAGACCGCTGTAGCGCTGTGTCCTGACGGTTGCGGCGAGCCGGCAGTTGAGCCCCTCACCGACGGTCGCGGCGCTCAGTACGCACCCGGTCCGTGCGGTGACTTCGGCCCGGAGCGCAGCGGGCAGGTCGTCCCAGTCGATGCGCGGGGACATGAATTCCTTTCGTCCGTGTCCCGGGGAGCCCGGGACGATGGGGCCGCTCTACTGCTGAGTGGTACCGCACTTGCGGCACCTCGTCTTCCCGCTCCAGCCCACCCACTCGTGGTCGCACTCGGCCATGCGGGTACCGGCGGTCCGGATGCCGAGGATGCCATGGCAACCGTCGCGGGCGGCCGCCCGCATCGGTGGCGCGGCGCCCCCTGCCGCGGGCCAGCAGCACCCCGTCGAACGCCCGGTCGTGGACGGACTCGTCGGCGTACGCGATACCGCGGCCGTGCCTCCGGTCCAGGACGACCGGCTCGGGCAGCGCGGGCGCGGCGGACCAGGGGGTCACCCAGGGGACGACGCGGCCGTGGAAGCGGGGGAGGGAGTCCGGGTCAGTCACGTGAGCCTCCGGCGCGGGGAAGTTCGCCCGGTACGGGCCCCGGTGAGCACTCCGTGGTGTCCTGCGGGCAGACGTACCGCACATAACCGGGCCCGCTGGCCCGCTCCACGTACCCGGCCTCGACGGGCGCGGCGGTGGTACGCCCGCACACACAGCACACCGCGGTGTACGGCGCCGGGGGCGGCGCGAGCAGGCTCTCCGTCCTCACCGCAGCCACCCCCATCCGGGCCCGGGCCGCACGGTCCGTACGGCGACGGGCCGTTCGAGGACGATGCCGCGCGGCGCGATGTACAGCCGCCGCCGGGGAGGCGGCCCGGCGGGCACGGCGGTCCGGGGCCGGAGCGCCTTCTGCCCGGCCCGCAGGAGGGCTTGTGCCTCTTCCTGGCCGGGGCTGGTCCAGGGGCGGGTCCACGGATCGGTCCGTACCGGGAGCGGCGCGGGCGGTGCGGGGCGCCGTATCCGGGCGACGCGGTCGGCGACAACCGTCAACAGGCAGGCGATAACATCACGCATACGGCTGATCAGCTCCTTGGAAAGCTGGTTGGTCACAGCCCCGGCAGGCCGTGGCGACGGTCTGCCGGGGCGTGTACTTCGGCCTGTTCCCGTCGGCGAACGGGAATTGCGGGCCGGTGATGGGTCCGGGTCCGAGGAAAGCGGGTCTTCGCGGGCGCGGGCCAGGCAATTCCGTCACGGCCGTCGGATTGCGAGGCCGGAAATTTTTACCTGCCCGCGAGCACGGTCGGTGGCAGCGGGGCTACCGTGGGCTCATGGTGCAGCCGGAGAACATCCGATTTGCCGCATGTGTGCGGGCTGCCGGACTGTCGCAGGAGGAGCTGGCCGATCGGCTGAACACCCATATTCAGGACTTAACCGGCCGGCCGGGCAGTATTACCGACCGCCACATCCGTAACTGGCTGACGGGAAAGACGAGGTGGCCTCAGGAGCGCCAGCGGCTTGCGCTGCAAGCCGAGTTCGGCGTTGATGCATATGAGCTGGGATTTCTGCCGAGAAACAGTGTAGCGAGCAACGTTTTATCGGCCGAAGCCCCGGTGGATGCAGATCCGGAGGACACCTTGAAACGTCGCCACTTCACTGTTGCCGGTGCCGCCGTTCTCGGAGCGGCGGCGCTGCCGACCGCCGCGGCCGCGGGTCCGCTGCCGCGTATCGGCATGGACCAGGTCGACGATCTGGAGCAGGCCTTCGACCGGCTCATCGCCGACGACGACACCTCGGGCGCCACCGCGCGGCTGGAGGCCGAGACGCTGGCCTTCAGCAAGCGGGCCCTGGCACTCCAGGAAGCCGGGGGCATGCTGCCGGAGCGGGTCCGCTCACGGCTCTACTACCTCGCGGCCGCCTTCACCGGATTCGCGGTCTGGGCCGCTGTCGACCGCTGCCGCCCCGAACCTGCCCAGCGTTATGTCGAACGCGCCCTCACCCTCGCCAGGCTCTCCGGCAGTGCGGAGGTCGAACTACGCATCTGGCGGCATCTTTCGATCCTCGCGAGCCAGAAGGGGAACGAGAACGAGGCGATGGCGGCAGCCCAGATGGCCCGGTCCTCTCCCGCCTGCCGCCGGGACCCGCTGCTGGCCTCCGTGACCTCCGCCCGACTTGCCTCCGTCCAGGCCGGTGCGGGCAATGCCAGGGCCGGACGGCGCGCCCTCGACAGTGCCCATACCGCGTTCCACCGCGCGGACCCCGCCGCGCACCGGGAAAGCTGGATGGCGTTCTACGACGCCGCCGAACTCCACGGCCTGTCCGCCCTGACCCTCACCAAGCTGGGGGAGCACGAGGAAGCGGAGGCCCATCTGCACCGGACCCTCGGCCTGCTCCGCCCGGAGTACCGCCGCAACCGTGCCTACTACACCGCCCATCTCGCCCTGACCCAGCTCCGGCAGGGTGACGCCGAGACCGCATGCGGCACCGCCCTGACGCTGCTGCCGGACCCGGCCGCCCTCAACGGCCGCACCCGCCAGGCTCTCGGGAAGTTCGACCACGGACTGGCCCGGACCGCCCCCGGAGCCCGGTTCGCTGCCGACTGGACCGACCGTTTTCACGAGTGGAAGGGACGAGCGTGACCATCGGATTCCGCTCTGCCGGTGCCGAGGGGCTGCCGGGCGGGCGGCGGGTCGTTCTGGACATCCCATGCCGAAGTACGGCATCAGGATTCCGGCGTCATCTGGTGTTCTCCTTCAGGAAGGTTGTTTGAATGCGCTTGGGGATTACCGGACACAGGGGGCTCGGCCGGGACACCGAGGCCAAGGTGAGGGTTGCTCTTCGTCAGAAACTGGGCGGCGCGGGCTCGCGAGAACTCCTCCTGGTGTCATGTATCGCCGATGGCCCGGATGCCTGGGCGGCTGAATGCGCTCTGGAGCTTTCGGGGCGTATCGAAGTCGTCGTGCCTGCGGCGTCGTACCGCGACGGTCTTCCCGAGACCCATCACGCGACGTACGACAAGCTGATCTCTGCGGCGTCGGAGGTTCACAGCACCGGCATGACGGACTCCACCGAGCAGGCGCACATGGCCGGTAGCCGAATACTCGTGGACCGCATCGATGTGTTGTTGGCCGTTTGGGACGGCCTGCCCGCCCGTGGCTACGGGGGCACAGCCGACGTGGTGGAGTACGCCCGTAGTAAGGGCGTACCGGTCGAGGTCTTGTGGCCCGAAGGCGCCTCACGAGACTGACAATGTGCCCCGGACCGCCCCCGGAGCGCGGTTCGCTACCGACTGAACCGGCGACCGTTTTCACGACTGGAAGGGACGAGCGTGACCATCGAAATCCGCCGCATCGACGCCGAGGGGCTGCCGACCATGCGGCAAGCCATCCTGGACATCCATGCCGAGGTCCGGCACCAGGACTTCGGTCTCACCGGGGACTTTCACACCGTCGCCCGCTTCGACGAACGCCTCAGCGGCTATGCGTCCCGCCCCGGGTGGGCCGCCGTCGTGGGCTACGAAAGCGGTGAGCCCGTCGGCTTCTGCTTCGGGATGCCCCTCGCCGCCGACACCCGCTGGTGGCGGAGCATGACGGAGCCGGTCCCGGCCGAGGTCATCAGGGAGGACGGGCGGCGGACCGTCGCCCTCAACGAGATCGTGGTCCGCAAGCACCGGCGCGGCACCGGCACCGCCCGCCGCCTCCACGACGCCTGGCTGAGCGGACGTACGGAGGAGCGGGTCACCCTGCTCGTCGATCCCGCGGCCGGCGGGGGAAAGGTCAAGGCCGTCTACGAGAGCTGGGGGTACGAGAAGCTCGGCGAGCAGCAGCCGTTCCCCGACTCGCCGCGCTTCGCCGCGATGATCCGGCGAGTCCGTGCCGAGTAGCCACCGGCCGTGGATCGCAGGGATCTCCTGATCGCATCGGGCAGTGGTGTCCTGTCCCTTCTCGGAATTCCGGACGCCGAAGCCGTCACCCGGCGAGTCCGGTCGGCCTCTGAGGGCGGGACCAGGGTGGGCCGGGGCGAAGTCGAGGCAGTCGCACGAATGGTCCAGGTCCTCGGTGACCACTCGGCGGAGTACGGCGGCGGCCATGTACGGCACTTGGCCGTCGGCTATCTCACCGACAACGTCGGTCCCTGGCTGGAGGGTCGATATACGGAGGCGGTCGGCCGCGAACTGTACGCGGCGGCGTCCCGGCTTGCGCATGTGATCGGGTGGATGAGCCAGGACCAGGACGACGAGACCGCCGCCCACTCCTATTACGTTCACGCCTATCGGCTGGCCGGGGAAGCGGCCGAACCGGAGATCGCCGCGACGGCACTGCGCGGACTCGCCGTACAGGCCATGGAATTGGGCCCCCGGCACTCTGCCAGGGCGCTGGCACTTGCCGAGAGGAGCGTCGAGACCGCGCGTGAGGTGAGTGATCCCCGGGTGGCTGCCTACTATCGCTCAACGCTCGCCGAGGCGGCGGCACTCGACGGCGATCACCGGCTCGCGATGAGGAGTCTCGTGGTGTCCAGGACGTGCATGGAGCGCACCGCCGATGCACCCGCCGGTACGTCATGGGCCTCGCACTTCAGTATCGGCCGGTGGTCCCACGCGTCAGGGATGATCCTGGCCCGCCTGGGGGATCTCGATGCCGCCCGGCGGCAATTGCGGCAGGCCCTCGCGGTCCACGGTCTCGACCGGCGGCGCAGCCGGGCCAACGTACTCGGGCACCTGGGCACATTGCACCTGCGGCAAGGGGACCTCGACGGGGCGCTTGCCGTCTGGTCGGAGTTCCTGGACACCGCTGAAGGAGTGCAGTCGGCCGGCGTCCGCGACTCGGCCCGTGATCTACGGCTCCGGCTGGCCCGCTATCCGGACGATCATGAAGCCCGGGCGCTGTCGGAACGGGCGGAGCGGCTGCTGGCGTTGCCGTAGGCCGGTGTAAGCGCTGTGGCCAGAAGGCGGCGAGCCCGTGGGCGTCCGCTTCGGGATGCACGACCGGGACCCTGGAGACGGCCCCGGACCGTGTCCTGGTGGGTGTGCCCGTTCGTCGGGCTGACCGCGACCGGCCGGAGAGGAACGCCCTACCGGACGTCCACATAGTCCGCGGCCGAGACCGCGGCCGAGGTGGCCGGGTTGCCCGCGTACACGTAGCGGAAGTAGCCGTCTGCGGTGGCCTTGACCGTCGTCTTCAGGGCACCCGTCGAGGACGCGGTGACGGTCTTGAGGTTGACGTACTTCTTGGTGCCCTTCCTGAGGTACTGGAGGGTCGCCTTCTGCTTGCCGTAGCCCGCGTACTTCACGGTGTTCCAGTCGGCCCGCGACAGTGCGCCGGTGACCGTGATGGTCCTGCCCTTCTTCACCGGCTCGGGCGCGGCGTTCGCGGTGATCCGTGCGTGCCGCTGCACCTTGAACGCGACCAGCGGGTTCGGTGAGATGTAGTCGAGGTCATGGGCGAAGACCGTGGTCCGGAGCTGCCAGGTGGCCGCCGCGTTGTTGTCCCTGATGCCCTGGCGCCGCGCGGGGTCGAGGAGCAGCGTGCCGGTGCAGGTCGACGTGGTGGCGCTCTGCTTCGCGCAGGTGATCTCGTCGTCCCAGATGTACAGGTAGTTCGCCACCGGGCCGAAGGCACCGAAGTGCCTGACCCCGGATACACCCGAGTTGTCCGTCGCGGTCACGGACACCCCGACGGCGACGGGCTTGGTGCCGACCACGACCGTCCGGCCGCCGTTGGCGACCGCCTTGGTGACCCTGATATCGCCCTGCTTCACGTCCGCCGCCTGCGCGGAGGTGATGCCGACCGTCGTCGCGAGCATCGCGGCGGTGGTACCGAACAGGGCAAGGCGCTTGCCTGCGCGCATGGATGAGCTCCCGGAGAACGTTTGACCGACCGCTGGGAGCGTATTCCATGATCGTGTTCCGGTCGCCCGGGCAAAGCCGCTGTTCAGGGCTTGCTTCCCGGGCGCGGGGACGGGGTCGGGGCGGCGCACCGCGGGAGTGCTGGTGCCGCATCAGGCAACGTTCGCCCTGGCTGTACCGTCGGGGCATGAGTGCCATTTCCCAGCCGTCTCTCGATGAGATCGAAGCTCGCTTTGTCGCGCTCGTCGAGGGCCGGCTGACACGGGACGAGGTTGACCGTTGGGCCGCGGGGTGGGTAGCACAGGATGAGCTGGGCTGGGACGATCTCTCCTGGTGGGCATTGAATCTGCTGCACGGAATCGATCTTCCTGCGGGTCCCGGCGGTGGCTACCTGCACGACGAGGAGCAGGTGCGGCTTTGGCTTGCTGAGCTGAGGGCGCGTCGGACGGCGGCGTGAAGCGCCCTGCGTTGGATCTGGGGGCGCCGGTCACGGCAAGCTCTCTGCGTGGCTGAGCGTGTGCGGGTGCGCGAGATCGATGACGACGAGGGTCAGCGACTGCTGCGGATCGTCCGCAGGGGAATGGGATCGGTGGTGACCTGGCGGCGTGCCCAGATGGTGCTGTTATCGGTCCGGAGCATGGACGTGGCCAAGATCGCCGAGGTGACGTTCACCAGCCCGGACCCGCATCGCGATCGTGCTCGACAACTACTCCCCGCACCTGAGCACGCAGAAGGACACCCGCGTCGGCGACTGGGCGGAGGCGAACAACGTGGAGTTCGCCTACACGCCTACCAACAGCTCCTGGCTCAACAGGATCGAAGCCCAGTTCACCGCTCTGCGCTACTTCGCCCTCGACGGCAGCGACCACCTCAGCCACAAGGCCCGGAGCAGCATGATCCGCCGCTACACCATCTGGCGAAACAAGCACGCCACCGACAAGCACCTCCGCACCGTGACCAACAGGGCGAACGTTGCCTGATACGGCATTAGGTCGTCTCTTTCGGATCTTGCCGGGCTCCCTGGTACGGCATGCGCAGAATGGGTGCGTACGCCAACTTCCGCCGACCGAAAGCGAATCCCATGAACCGCCTTCCCGCGGACCCGACGGTGCTCCACCCCTTTCCCGACCAGCCGCGGGTGGTCCTGCTCAAGCCGCTGGTGACCTCGCCGCTGATCGACGTCGGGGAGTACTCGTACTACGACGACCCGGATGACGCGACCGCGTTCGAGACCCGCAATGTGCTGTACCACTACGGTCCGGAGAAGCTGGTCATCGGGAAGTACTGCGCGCTGGGGACCGGGGTGCGGTTCATCATGAACGGCGCCAACCACCGGATGGACGGCCCCTCCACCTTCCCCTTCCCCGTCATGGGCGGCTCCTGGGCGGAGCACTTCGACCTGATCACCGGACTGCCCGGCCGGGGCGACACGGTCGTCGGGAACGACGTCTGGTTCGGCTACAACACCATGGTCATGCCCGGAGTACGCATCGGGCACGGCGCGATCATCGCCTCCGGGTCGGTCGTCGTCGACGACGTCCCCGACTACGGCATTGTCGGCGGCAACCCGGCCCGGCTCATCCGGACCCGCTACAGCGACGACGACATCGCCCGCCTGCTCGCCGTCGCCTGGTGGGACTGGCCCGCCGAGCATGTCACCGAGCACCTCCGGGTCATCATGTCCGGCACCATCGCCGACCTGGAGGAGGCCGCGCCCCGCGGCTGAGCCGGACCGCGGACTCCGCCCGGTGGCCGGAGGGCCGCGCCGGGGCGGAGGAGGCCCGGCCCGCCGGTCCTGGTAGAACAGTGACCGGTGGGTATCCAGGAGCGCGAACGGAAGATGTACCAGCCGCTGCGGCGGGCCGGTCTCGAAGTGATCCCGGACGCGGTGCCGGAGGGCACGATGCCGTTCGTCGCCGGATGGCGCCCCGAGGACATCGCCGGCGGCTTCTCCCACCGGTACGGGGCGCCACGGCTTGTCGAGCGCCTCAACGAGGACTGGTACGACCTGGCGGTCTCCTCGGGCCTTCTCGGCCACCGGCGCGAGTTCCTCGTCATGCTTCCCCAGGGCACCCGCACGCACCAAGCCGTCCTGCGCAGGCAGAACCAGCAATACGACCGCCCCGTCGCACCGGCGGCCTGGGCCTGGGCCCGGGTCCGGCTCCTGGACCGCTGGGACGTGATGGGCCGGGGGGCGGCATCGGCCTTTCTCGGCATCCGCGCGGGTCACCCGGGCTTCGGCATGATGGCGCTCGACAGCAGCGTGTACGTCATCTGTTCGACCGGAGAAATCGGCGTCGACGTGCTCGCCGTGCGTCACCCGGACCGCTCCGCGAACGTCCTCCGGCACCTGGAGTGGTACGCGCACTGGGACTACCCCCTTGCCGACAAGGAGTTGCAGAGGCGGATCGCCGTCTGGCTCGCGGGCCGCGCGCCGGGGGCCGCCGGCCGTTCCGGCCGATGACCACGCGCCCCGGCAACGGACCGGCAGGAGAGGTCCCGCGGGAAAGCGGACGGCTCGCCCGCGGGCAAGCGCCGCGGCCGGCCGCTGCCGCGGCGGGCAGGCGTCGGCCCGGCCCGTGATCGCGCCGGTCCTGCCGGGGGCCGGCGCACCGGTGAACGGCGCCTGCGCGGACATTCCTCAGGGAATTCACCTGCCCCATTGCGAAGGGGCAGTGGTCAGAGTTTCCTGTCAAAAGCCTATCGATTGGTCTAGGTTCGGCAAAGTTGTGGCAAGGTGTGCGGGACGACGGAATGGTGCCGCAGTTCGAAAGAGCCGCACCGCAAGAGTCAGGGAGAGTGCAATGAACATTCCCGATCCCGCAACGTCCGCAGTTCGGCGCCGAGCCGTCCTCCGATACAGCGCCGCCGGTGCCGCGGGCGCGGCCGCCGGGGTTTTCACGCAGAACGGTGCCTTCGCCGCCGGAGCCGCGGACGGCCGCGATTCGGCCGCGTACCTCGGGAGGCTGTACCAGGACGCGCTCGACGAGGGCGGAAAGCTCGTCATATGGGCCGGCGGCAGTTCGCCGAACCAGGAGGCCAGGACCCGGGAAGCGTTCGCCGCTGCCTTTCCCGGCATCGACGCCGTCTTCACCGTACGCTACAGCCCCGTGCAGAGCGCCCTGGTGAACAGGCAGTTGACCCTCGGCGGTCTGGAGCCGGACCTGGTGCAGTTGCAGACCCTGGACGACTTCGACGACTGGAAGGACCGGAACGTGCTCCTGCCGTACCGGCCGCCCGGCGCGCACGCGGTGTTCCCGCAGTACCGGGACCCCGACGATGCCTATATCGGCATCATGGTCCGCTCCTTCGGTCGTGTCAGCAACAGCTCCCTCCTCACCGCGGCTGAGGCTCCCCGAGATGCCGGTGACTTTCTGAAGCCGGAATTCCGCGACAAGATTGTGATTCCGGATCCCGCCGCGGAGGACGCCATCCTCTACGCGTTCCGTCTGGTGACGGAGAAATACGGCCTCCGTTATATGGAACAGTTTATGGCGCAGCGTCCGCTGATCGTCGCCAATGCGGGGGCCACCACGGCGTCGCTGGTCAGTGGTCAGCGCACGGCGACCCTCGCCCATATCGCGTCGCTGGCCCCCGTCCCGGGGCAGCCCCTCCGGTACGCCGTACCGCGGACGGACCGGTTCATGAGCTGGCCGCAGACCGTGGCGATCTTCCGCAAGGCTCGTCACCCGGCGGCGGCGAAGCTCTACATCGCCTGGCAGTTGAGCGTGGAGCGGCAGAGCACCGGACTGCAGTGGCCGACCCGCCGGGATGTCGCCCCCGCCGCGGGCTGGCGGCCGATCGACAAGTACAGCGGCCGGTTGGACGGCTTCCGGGAGTTCCTGCGGGATCGCGCCGAGGTCGAACGCTACCGGGCGCTGATCAGGACCTTCATCGCTCCGTAGAGCCCGTGAAGTCCGTGCAGCCCGTGGAGTCCATAGAGCCCGTGGAGGAAGCCGCGCCGTCCCGCGGGCCGGGGCATTCCGCCGGGCCCTGACTACACTCCGCGCATGTCGTTCTGGATGCGCCTCGCGAAGATCAGCCCCGGGCTGCTGCCCGGCATACGCCACGAGCCCGGCCTGGTGCCGGATCTGTTCGCCGACGACGGGGAGACCGAACTGCCGCCGGGCGTCGACCGGGACAAGGACCTCCTGGAGTTCCAGTTCTTCCCCGAGCAGGAGAACCTCGACCACGGCCACTGGCTGAGCACCGCCCACCGCGTCGGCGAGCCCCTGGGCGAGGACTTCGACCACGGGGACCTGTTCGCGGTCGGCCCGGACGAGGTGGCCGGGATCGCCCGGAGCCTGCCCGGCGACAGCCCCGTCGGGGCCTTCTTCGCCGACGCGGCCAGGGAGGGCCGGGCGGTGGTGGGCGGGCTCGGCTGAAGGCGTCGGCCCGGTGAACGGAAGGCCGGTGCGGTGACCGGAAGGCCACCACCGGCCGGTGCCCCCCTGTCCGGTACAGAACTAGGCGGCGGGGACACGGGCCGGGGACTCCCGGGGCGGCGCGGCGCTCCGCTTCCGGGTCAGCGCCAGGGCCGGGAGCGCCGCGAGGGCGAAGAGCGCCCCGGCCGCCAGGACGTAGAGATGGATGCCGGTGGCCGTGCTCGCCGGGGCCCCGTCCGCGAAGACCCCGGGGATCCGGGTTGCCTTGAGCACCTCCCCTCCGGCGACATTGACGGTCACCGATCCGAGGGCCAGCACGACCGACACCAGGCCCGCGACCGTACCCCGCCGTTCGGGCGCGGTGAGCGCGGTGGCCAGGTTGTATCCGGAGGTGCTGATCGCCCCGGCGGCCGCCCCGAGCAGGGCGCCGCAGACGACCGCGGCCGGGAGGGCCGACACACCCGCCAGCATGCCGAGGCTCGCGGCCGCCCCGAGGGCGATACCGCCCAGGAGGAGCGGCGCGGGGCCGAACCGCCCCGCGAGCCGCCCGGCGGCCAGGCCCCCGGCGAAGATGCCGAACGAGGGGACCGCGAACAGCAGGGCGACGGTCTCGCCGCCGCCCAGGCCGTAACCGAGACCGAGGTCCGGCGGTACCTGGGCGACGATGCCTGTCAGCTGCATCATGCTGCGGAACGAACCCGCGGCCAGTAACAGGGCCAGCAGCGTCAGCAGGATCGGCCGGTTCAGGGCCCGGAGGTCGACGACCGGCTCCTCGGTCCGCCGGGCGAGGAACAGCCAGCCTGCCAGCGCCGTGGCACCGGCCGTCAGGAGGGCGAGCATGCCGCCGGAGAACAGGCCGGCGTCCCCGCCGAGGGAGGCGTAGGCTAGTACGGCGCCGAGGCCGCCGCCGAGCAGCAGCGCCCCGCGCACGTCGATCCGGCCGCCGCCGCCGAGGGGCGGTGTGTCCGGGACGACCGCCCGGACGCAGAGCGCGGCCCCCGCGGCGAGCACCGCCCCCACGAGGAACACGCTCCGATGGCCGAACCGTTCGATCACCGGCAGCATCAGGAACGGTTCGACCACCCCGACGATTGCCGACCCCGAGGTCACCAGCCCCACCACGGCCATCGCCTGCCGCGGCGCGCAGAGCCGGAGCGTGAGCGCCACCGTGAGGAAGGTCGCGGCCAGGGCGGCGCCCTGGAGGAAGCGGCCCAGCAGGAAGACCCACAGGTCCGGCGCGGCGAGGCAGACCAGCGAGCCCGCGCCCGCGAGCAGCAGGGTGGCGACGAGCGGTCTGCGCTCGCCGAAGACGTCCGAACTCTTCGCGAGCAGTGGTGACCAGACGGCTCCGGCCAGCATCGCGCTCGCGTTCAGCCAGGCCGCCTGGTCGGTGTCGTAGTGGTCGAGCAGTTGCGGCAGGACCATCAGGGGAGAGCTGATCGCGACATCGGCCAGGACGTTCGCGGTGATCAGCACCATCACCGGGAGGGCGAGCCGCCTGCTCCACCGGTCCTGCTGGACGGCGGGGGCAGCGGGGGCATCGGTTTCCGGTGTGCCGGTCACGGTGCATTCCCTCCGGTACGCGGGTGGCCGGGGCGGCGGTCCGCCGGGCGGTCCGGTTCAGCGCGCACCGGCGGCCGCCGATCGCAGCCGCTCGTTCCGGGCGTCCAGCGCGGCCCGGGTTGCGGGCAGCAGATGGCCGCGGCCGCGGTGGGCGTGCGCCTGGGCGGCGGTGACGGAAGGGCGCTGCCGGGCCTCGTACCGTACGAAGGCGGCGGTGTGGTCGCCGTCGCCCGAGGCGAGTTCCTCCGCGAGGAAACGGGCGCCGGTGAGCGCGAGCGAGGTGCCCCGGCCGGAGAGAAAGGCGGGGCAGTACCCGGCGTCCCCGACGAGGGCCACCCGGCCGCGGTGCCAGGAGGGCAGACGGACCTGGCTCGCGGCGTCGAGATAGAGGGCGGGGGCGGTGCGGACCGCGTCGAGCAGTCGGGGGATCCGCCAGGACCGGTGGCCCGCGAAGGCATCGTGGAGGACGCGTTTCCGGGCGTCCTGGTCGTGGCGGTCGTAGTCGAGCGGTCCCGAACGGAGCTGGAAGACCGCGACGGTCCGGTCCCCGTACCGGAAGACGCCCGCCAGCGCGCCCGGGACGCTGTGGAGGGAGTTGGCGTGGCCCGACCAGATCTCGCCGGGCAGTTCGGCGAGGGCGAAGTACACCCCGAGGTGCCGGACGCAGTCCCGGTCCGGCCCGAAGGCCAGCCTGCGTACCGCGGAGTGCTGGCCGTCGGCACCGAGGACGAGGTCGTAGTGTCCGGTGCCGCCGGATTCGAAACCCACCCGTACGCCGTCGCCGTGGTCGGTGAGCGCCCGGATCGCGTCGGCGAAGCGGACGGTCACGGTGGACGGTAGCTCTTCGGCGAGGAGTTGTACGAGGTCGGCGCGGAGTATCTCGATATCGCCGTGCTGCTCGCCGGGGCCGCCGGGGCCGTTGGAGCCGGAGGAGGCCTCGGAGCCGCCCTGGCCGCCGGAGCCGCCGGAGTGGCCGGACGCCGCCAGCGGGATCCGGGCGATCCGCTCGCCGTCGCCGTCGACGAACCAGCTCTCCTCGGACATCCGCAGCCGCCGTTCCAGGATCCGGCCGAGCAGCCCCGCCTCCGCCATCACCCCGACCGCATCGCCCCGGATGTCGACCGGTGTTCCTTCGAGCCGTAACCCGCGGGCGTACTCGACGACGGTCACCTCGTGCCCCCGGCCGCCGAGTTCGCGGGCGGCCGCCAGCCCGGCGATACCCGCTCCGGAGATCAGGATCTTCATGGTGCGTACCTCCATCGTTCATTAAAGCGACGGACTGTTGCTTTAATGGACCTTAGGGCCGATCGGCTTGCACCGCAACGGCCGCCCTGCCGACAATCGGCGTCCCGGCGGATGCCCGACGGATGACCGGTGGGCATGGACGGCGGGCCTGGATGGAGGGCAGTACGTGGGTACGGGGAAGGCCGAAGACACCGGGAACCGGTCTCCGGCGCGGCGTCCCGGCGGGCGCAACGCCCGGGTCCGCGAACGGATCCTCGGCGCCACGGCCGAGCTGGTCGCGCGCGACGGCATCACGGGTTTCCGCTACGAAGAGGTCGCCGAGCTGGCCGGCGTGCACCGGACCAGCGTCTACCGCAACTGGCCCGACCGTGCGGAACTGGTCGCCGAAGCCCTGCTGCAGTACGCCGAGGACCTTGCGTCCATCGCCGACACCGGCGACCTCCGCCGCGACCTGGTGGACCATCTGGTCGCCCTTGCCGGAGGGCTGGGCACCCCGTTCGGCCGGGCGCTCGAACTCGCCGTCCAGCCGGCCCGCGACAACCCGGCCGTCCGGGAGACGGTGGCGCGGATCCTGGAGCGTCGCGGAGCCGCCCTGCGGCGGCGGGTGGACCTCGCCGTGGAGCGGGGCGAACTGCCGCCTGCCGACAGTGTCTTCCTCGGTGAGATGATCTCCGGCCCGGTGCACCTCGTCGTCAGCCGCGGCCTGCGCCCGTTCACCCGGGCCGACGCGGAGCGCATCGTCGACGTGGTGCTCGCCGGGATCCGGCACGCGGAACCGAGGCAGGCCGTCCCGGGCGGGTGAGCGCCCGGCCCCGCCGACCGGCCGACAGGTCCCGCACCAGGGCCCGCACCAAAGCCCAACCAGGGCCCGTCCGGCCCCGGTTCAGCGGACGTGGCCGCCGCCGTCCGTACCCGACCGTCCCGGCCGCGCAACCGGACGCACCTCCCGCAGCAGCCCCTCCAGCTCCCGCGCCGCCGCCAGGGGTACCGCCGGGCGGGCCAGGTGGATCGTACGGCGGAGCGCCGGATCGGTCAGCGGGCGGAGCACGATGTCCGCCGGGACCGCGCGGGCCGCCAGCGAGGGGACCAGGGCCACGCCCAGACCGGCGGCCACATAGCCGAACTTCCCGGTCCACTCCGCGATCCGGATGATCTTCCGGGGGGTGCCGCCCGCCCTGGCCCAGGCGTCGGCCAGCGGGGTGGGGCGGTCGCCGTACGCGTGCTGCACCCATGCCTCGCCGCTCAGGGAGAGCAGCTCGACCGGCCCGGACGCCGCGAGCCGGTGCCCGCGCGGCAGGGCGACCAGCAGTTCGTCCGCGCAGAGCACGGAGGTCGTGATCCCCTCGGCGGAGGGCAGCCCGTACGGATAGTCGCTGACGACCGCCAGGTCGAGCGCACCGTCCGCGAGGCGTTCCATCAGCCCCGCGCTCGGGGCCTCCACCACGACCGGCTCGACCCCGGGGCTCGACGCGCCCAGCGCCCGCAGGGCCGCGGGCAGCAGGGAGATATTGGCCGTGGCGAAGGCGCCGACGTGCAGCAGACCGCCCCGGCCGGTGTGCAGCGCGGCCAGCTCCCGGTCCGCGCGGGCCAGCCGCTCCAGCACCTCCAGGGCGTGCTGATGGAGCAGCCGCCCGGCCGGAGTGAGCCGTACGCCCCGCGGCAGACGCTCGAACAGAGCGCCGCCCGACCGCTGTTCCAGCGCGGCGATCCGCCGCGACACCGCGGACTGGGTGTAGTTCAGCCGGGCCGCCGCCCCCGTGAACGACCCGGTGTCCGCCACGGCGGCCAGCAGTCGTAATGCCTCGGTCTCCATCGCCCCTCCCCGGGCATTGTGGCGCGACACATTCCACCGGCGCATGGGTCTTATGCGAACTCGTCGCTGGTGACATGGATCGGTGCGGACCTACCGTCGGCGGTACGGCGATGGCCATGGCCACCGCGGTCCATGGACGACGTCCACGACCCCAGGGGGGATTCATGGCGCTGCACGGAACCGGGCGGAGCGCCCCGCTCACCCTGCCCGCGATGCCGGCCGCCCCGGAGACACCGGTCCGCTGCGAGTCCCCCTCCGCCGACCGGGCCGCGCCGGCCCGCGGCGCGGAGACCGCCGGCGCCCTCGGCACCCGGCTGACCGGGACCGGGCCGGAGATCACCGGCGGCCCCGGTCGGCCGCCTATGGAGCCCGCGTCCTCCGCGGGGCTCTTAGCCCTGGCCGCCGGGATCGCGGCCGGGGCGGGGCAGGTGCCGCTGCGCGGGCTCGCCGTCGGCGGGGTGTCGGACGGCGGCCACACCGCGGCCGCGGGCTGTCCGACCCCGGTCGGCCTCGGCGCGGTCGGTCTCGGCGCGGTCGGCGGCGCGCACGCCGACCGCGAGTACGTCCGGCCGGACCGGATGATCCCCCGCGCCCGGCTGCTCGCGGCCCTCGTCGCCAGGACCGTGTCATGACCGCCGCACGGTCCGGCGGCGGTTACCCGGTCGTAGGGCTCACGGGCGCCCTCACCCAGGCAGGTCTGCGGCTGCTGACCCTGCTGACCGCGGTCCTCGTCGGCGCGCTGATCTGGATCCGGCCCGGGAACGCCCTCCTCAAGGGCGCCGTAGCGGTGGCCGTACCGCTCGGCCTGTACGGGCTCCGCCGCGTCTGGCGCATGTTCCTTGCCCGGCGCGGGGGCGGCAGGTGCCGTCTCCGCCCGGACGGCGTCGTCGTGACGGGGCCGTCCGGCCGGACGAGGGACGGGGTGTCCTGGGAGAACGTCACCGGTATCCGCCGGATGAGCAGTGCGGATCTGCTGATGTCCTTCCACCGCTTCGAGATCGGGCGGCGCGGCCGCGGGCCGCTGGTCCTGATCGCCCTGGGTACGCAACCCGCGCTCGTCGCGGCGCTGGAGACCGAGGCGGCGCGGCACGGTCTGCGGAGCTGAGGGGGTAGGGGCGTGCGGCTGCCGCCCGTACGGTCGGGGAAGACGCCACCGGCACCGGCGGCGCTGCGCTGTCGGTGCCGTACGGCCCGCTGAAGGCGCCAGGAGGGCGTACGGATACCTCCCGTACGCCCTCCTGGACACGTGTCACCGCCCCCCGGCCGTCCCGTCAGCCGAGCGCCCGGACCACCGAACGCACCAGGCCGGTGTTCTCCGGCGCGGTGCCGCCCGGGAAGGCGTACCGGCGGCGGGTGTAGGCGTAGGCGAAGCCCTGCCGGGGGTCGGCGAAGGCGAGGGAGCCCGCGGCGCCGCTGTGGCCGAAGGCACCTGCCGAAAGGACGGGGAGACGCAGGCCCATGGCGAGGAAGCCCAGGCCGAAGGCGTCCGGCTCCCCACCCACCAGGTCCGTGCCCTGGGAGTGGATCCGGGCGAACTCGGCTGCGGTGTCCGGCTTCAGCAGCGGAGCACGGCCGTGCAGGCCGAACACGGCCGCCGCGTACATACCGGCGAGCCCGCGCGCGGAGCCGATGCCGCCCGCCGACGACTGGCCCTTCGCCCGGACGGGGCGGGAGTTCGGGAGGTCGTAGAGCTCGACGTTGTCCGGCGCGTTCCGATTGAAGGCGATCCCGGCCAGGCCGTACGGACCGTAGGCGGCGGCCTCCAGCTCGGCGGCCTGCTCCGGCGTCGGCAGCATCGGCAGAGTGGTCAGAAAGCGCGGCTCTTCGCGCTCCGGGAGGCCCAGCCACAGGTCGAGGCCGTGCGGGGCGCGTATCCGCTCCTCGTACCACTCGTGCAGAGTGCGGCCGGTGGCCCGGAACACCACCTCGCCGACCAGCGCGCCGATCACGAGCGCGTGGTAGCCGAAGAACCGCCCCGGCTGCCAGAACGGGCGCTGCCCGGCCAGCCGGGCCGCGATCGCCCGGTCGTCGGCCAGTTCCTCCCGGGTGAAGCCGGCATCCAGGCCGACCACCCCGGCCCGGTGCGCGAGCAGTTCGCGCAGGGTGATCCCGCCCTTGCCCTCGGCGGCGAAGTCCGGCCAGTACGAGGCCACCGTACGGTCGAGGTCCAGCAGACCGTCCTGGACCAGCAGCGCGGTCACCAGATACGCCGCGCCCTTGGTGGACGAGAAGACACCGACCAGCGACTCCGCGGTCACCCCGTCCGACCAGAGGTCCACCACCCGCTCGCCGCCCCGGTGGACCACCAACTGCGCGCCCGGCGCATGCTCCTCGGCCGCCAGAAAGGCGGCGAACTCCTCCCGTACCCCATCGAAACCGGCGGTGACCGTGCCGTGGACCTTCATGAACTCTCCCGAACTGCCTTACGGATCCTGCCCCTCCGGCAACTCGATGGCCTGTCCATCCATTCCCCGGGATCCGGGTCCCCCGGTGGCGGCCCCGGCTCGCGCGCCCGCACCCGAAAGGGCCGTACGGATCCTCCCCGTACAGCCCCTTCACACGTGTCACCGGTGCGGCGGAACGCCTCAGCCGTTCAGCAGGATCGGGAACGCCTCCAGGTCGTTCTGGGTCATCACCGGCATATTGCGGAGTTCGTCCGCCGGGACCGCCAGCCGCAGATCCGGATAGCGGGCGAAGAGCGCCGGGAGGGCGATCTTCGCCTCCAGCCGGGAGAGGGCCGCGCCGGGGCACATATGGGGGCCGTGGCCGAAGGTCATATGGCGGATCGGGACGGCGCGGGTGATGTCGAAGGAGTCCGCGTCCCCGCCGTGCCGCTCGCGGTCGCGGCCGATCGCGCGGTACGAGATCACCACGCCCTCGCCCCGCCCGATGACGAAGCCGTCGACGTCGATGTCCTCGGTGGCGAACCGCATCAGGAGATGGGTGGTGGGCGGGTCCCAGCGGAGGACCTCCTCGACCACCGTCTCCCACGGGATCTCGCCCGAGCGCACCAGCGCCAGCTGGTCGGGGTGGGTCAGCAGGGCCCTTACCGCGTTGAGGACCAGGCCGACCGTGGTCTCGTGGCCCGCGCCGATCATGTCCTTGAGGTTGCCCATGACCTCCAGCTCGGTCAGCGGCTCACCGCCCTCGTCGGCCAGGATCAGGGCGCTGGTCAGATCGTCGCCGGGGGCCGCCGCCTTCTCCCGTACCAGCTCCGTGAAGATCTCCGTCAGCTCGTCGACGGCGGCCAGCCGCTCGTCCTGCGGGGTGAGGACGGAGAAGAACTTCTTCCAGAGTCTCATCTGGCGCGGAATGGACTCGTCCGGGACGCCCATCAGATTGCAGACGACGCTCATCGGCAGCGGCTGCGCGAAGTGCGTCTTGAGGTCCACCCGGCCGTCGGCGTCGGCCTGCTCCGGCAGGGCGTCGAGGAGTTCCGCGGTGATGGACTCCACCACCGGGCGCATCGAGTCCACCCGGCGGGCGGTGATCGCCTGGGCGGTCTTGGCCCGCAGCCGCCGGTGCTCCGCCCCGTCCACCGAGAACATCGAACGACCGGTGTCGATCATGCCGACCAGCGGCCACTGCCGGTCGATCTCCCCGGACTGCCAGAGCTTCCAGCGGTTGATGTCCTTGACCAGCCGGGCGTCCGTGAGCAGCCCGCGGGCCACGCTGTGCTCGGTGACGGTCCAGGCGGGAGCGCCCAGCAGGTCGATGCGGACGAAGGGGCCGGACTCGCGGAGATAGGCGGTCTCGCCGTTCAGATCGCGGACGAAGGGGTCGATGACCAGGGAGGGAGAGGGGGCGGGCGCGGGGGAGGGGGAGGGGGCGGCGGTGCGGCTCATGGCTGGTCTCCAGTGGGACGGTTGGGCGTGAACCGAACGGGGATCGCCGTCATTCCGCGCAGGAACGTGGAGGGACGGCGGACCAGGGTCTGGGCCGGCACGGCCAGGTCGACATCGGGCAGCCGGTCCAGCAGCACTTCGATGGCGGTACGGGCGATGATCTCCGCGATCTCCTGCGCGGGCAGCGGGCAGCGGTACTCGCCGTGGCTGAAGGAGAAGTGCGCGCTGTTGCCGCCCTGCGAGGGCGCGAACTGCTGCTGGATCAGCGGGTCCGCGTTGGCCGCGGCCAGCCCGAGCATCACCAGGTCGCCCGCCCGGATCTGCCGCCCGGCCAGCAGGGTGTCCCGGGCCGCCCAGCGGCCCGCGAGGATCTGGGTGGGGGTGTCCTCCCACAGCACCTCGTTCATCGCCTGGCCGACGCTGTGCCGGCCGCCGCCGAGCGCCGCCGCGAACCGGTCGTCGGTGAGCATCAGCCGGATGGAGTTCCCGATCCAGTCCGCGGTGGTGACGAACGCGGCACCCATGACGTCCTTGACGTTGAGCGCCACCTCCTCCTCGGTGAAACCGTCCTGCGCCAGCATCCAGGACGTCACATCGGGCCCGGGCTCCAGCCGCTTCGCCTTGATGAGCTGGTGGTTGAGCGCCAGATACTCCATATGGGCGCGCATCGCGCCCTCCCCGCCGTCCACCAGCTCACCCAGCGCCCGGGCCACCGCCGCGCCGTCGGCGTCCGTGTAGCCGAGCATCCGGGCCAGCGCCAGCACCGGCAGCGGCTTGGCGAACTCCGACACCAGCTCCGCCTCGCCGCGCGAGCAGAAGGCGTCGATCAGCTGGTCCGAGAGCTGCTCGCAGGCGGACCGCAGCTCGAACGGGTCGACGCTCTCCAGCGCCGACACCACCAGCGAGGCATGCCGCCGGTGCGCCTCGCCCGCGGTGAAGTAGATCGACGGCTGCGGCTTCTGGATCATCGGCAGCAGCGGCCAGTCGTCCGGGATGTTCGGCCACTGGTTCCACAGGCTCACATCGCGCGGGAACAGCTCCGGATCGCTGGTGACCTGGTGCATCTCGTGGTAGCTGACGATCAGCCAGGCGGGGATGCCGCCCGGCAGCTCCACCGGGACGACCGGCCCGTGCTCGCGCCGCATCTCCCGGTACAGCTGGTGCGGTTCGGTGTGGAAGCGGGGGCCGCTCAGCGCGACCGGGTCCAGGCCGGCCGGATGCGCGGGGCAGCGGCTCTCCCGGGCGGGTTCGGGGGTGGTCATCAGGCCGTCTCCGGAGTGCCGACGAGTGCTTGCAGATGCTCGACCAGGGCGATCAGCACCTTCTTGCTGGAAGCGCGGGAACGGGCGTCGCAGTCGATCAGCGGTATATGCGGATCGAGGTCGAGCGCCTCCCGGAGCTGCCCGGCCGTGTGCGGCGGGCCGCCGAAGTCGTTGCGGGCCACGATGAACGGGGTCCCGTGGTGCTCCAGCCGGTCGATCGCGTACCAGGAGTCGGCCAGCCGCCGGGTGTCCACCAGGACGACCGCGCCGAGCGTGCCGCTGAACAGCCGGTCCCAGAGGAACCAGAACCGCTCCTGGCCGGGGGCGCCGAAGAGATAGAGCACGGTGCGCTCGTCGAGGCTGATCCGGCCGAAGTCGAAGGCGACGGTGGTCGCCTTCTTCTGCGGGACCGCCCGCAGATCGTCGATGTCCCGGCCGGCCAGGGTCATCGTCTCCTCGGTGTTCAGCGGGCGGATGTCGCTGACCGAGCGGACCATGGTGGTCTTGCCCACGCCGAAGCCGCCGACGATGACGATCTTCAGTCCGTTGTCGGCCGTACTGCTCAGCGGGGTACGGGACGACGCCGGGCGCGGTTCGGCGAGGTCAGAGTTCGCGGAGTCCAACGAGCACCTTCTCCAGGGTGGCGTGATCGGGAAGCCGCGCCGGGCCCGCCAGGGTGCGCGGATGGCGGACGGTGATCCGGCCCGCGTCCAGCAGATCGGAGAGCAGGATCTTGGTGATGCTGACCGGTAAGCGCAGCTCGGCCGCGATCTCCACGACGGCGACCGGCAGGGGGCAGAGCCGCAGGATCGCGGCGTGCTCCGACTGCATGCCCCGGGCCGGTTCGCATTCGGCGACGATCAGCGTCACCAGGTCGAAGTCGTTCCGGCTGGGGCGGCTGCGGCCCCCGGTCAGCGTGTACAGACGGTCCGGGTTCTCGTCCCGGGCGGAGCGGATCACGGTGCCGGTGCGGGTTCGGCGGGCCGGGGCGGGGCGCTGAGGTGCTCGCCGAGCTGCTCGACCAGTTCGAGCATGTTGTGCCCGACCAGCCCGGCGTCCGCGTCCTCGGCCGCGATCACCGCCACATGGCTGCCTTCGCCCGCCTCGGCGATGAAGAGGATGCCGCCGTAGAACTCGGTCATCGACTGGCGTACGCCGCCGGAGCCGTCGCCGAACTCCACGGACGCGCCGTGCGAGAGGCTCTGGATACCGGCGGAGATCGCCGACAGCTGGTCGGCGCGGTCCGCCGAAAGCCCGGCGGTGTGGCAGAGCTTGAGGCCGTCCCGGGAGAGCACGAGCGCGTGCCGCGCGCCGGGCGTGCGTTCCAGCAGTCCTTCCAGCAGCCAGCCGAGGCCAGCCGCGCCGGTGGCTGATGCGGTCATCGGTCGTCCTCCGAAAGGGGGTTCGCGGGGGGTGTGGTCGTACCGGCGCCGGGGCCGGTGTGCTGCTCCTGGCCGGTCACCGCACGCCGGAAGGCGCCGAAGCGGGCTCCGGCACCCGCGGACTGCGGGCGGGCGCTGCCGCCGCCGTCGCGCGGCGCGGCGGAGCCGGGCAGCCCTTCGGGGTGGGTGGCGGCCAGGGTGCGGCCGCGCCGCCGCTTGGGCAGTTCGGCCACGGGCGCCGGTACGGCGCCGGGGTCGAGGGCCGGGGCGAAGTCGTGCGTCCCGGCGGCCGGGCGGGCCGCGGGGGCGGCGGGGCCGCGGGAGGCGGGGGACGCGGAGGACCCCGCCGTACGGCCCGTGGTGCGGGAGCCGCGCAGGCCCACCGGTACCTGGGGTTCGTCCGGACGGCTCCGGGTGATCAGCTCCTGGGGGATCATCACGACCACCCCGGTGCCGCCGATCGCCGAGGGCCGGAACGAGACCGTCAGCCCGTGCTTCCTGGCGAGCCGGCCCACCACGGCGAGGCCGAGGCGGGTGCCGGTGAGCGTGGACAGGTCCCCGGACTCGCCGGAGACCGCGCGCTCCGCGCGGCGCAGCGCCGTATCGCCCATCACCAGACCGCTGTCCTCGACGGTGATCACGGCCCCGGCGGGGACCTCGGCGACATAGCCGTGGACATCGGTGGTCGGCGGAGAGAAGTTGCAGGCGTTGTCGAGGAGTTCGGCGAGTACGTGCATCACGCCCTCGGCCGCGTGGCCCGCGACAGCGATGTCAGCGACCGAACGGATACGGACGCGCTGGTAGCCCGCGACCCGGCCCATGGCACCGCGCAGGATCGACTCCATCGGGATGGGCTTGGCCCAGCGCCGTCCGGAGCGGGCGCCGCTGAGGACGGCGATGCTGTCGGCGAGCCGGCCCGCCTGGGCGGTGCGGTGGTCGAGGTGGAGCAGATCGGCGAGGACGTCCTCGTCCTCGTGGCGGTGTTCCATCTCGCGGAGGTCGGCGAGCATGCCGGTGGTCATGGCCTGCATCCGGCCCGCCGCGTTGGCACAGGCCGCCATCGCCGCGGCGCGGCGCTTCTCACCGAGCCCGGCCTCCTCGACGGCGGAGATCCGCCGCCGCTCGCTGCGTTCGGCCTCGTCGGCGATCTGCCGCAGCACCCGCTGGTAGGCGGGGTTCTCCGGCGCCGGTACGGCGGCGAGCGCGCTGCCCGCGCGGGCGCCCTGGCGGATCGCGGTCATCAGCGCGGGTACGGCCTGGTCGGCGAACCGGTCGGCGGCGGCCGCGAGGTCCGCGGCCCGGGCACCGGCCCGGCGGGCCCGGTTCCGGTACACCAGTGCGACCGCGACGGCGGTACACAGTAAAAGGGCGGCTACGACGATGACGCCGCCTGCGCCGGACACGGCCATCAACTGCTCCTCGTGCACAGCAGACCTGTGCGAAGTGGTCAACTCCGGGGACCTTATAGAACAGTTGGCGGGTTCACCACCGGCTCCGGTCGCCAATCTCCGTCATCGCCGCTCGTGAAAAGGCGACACGCGGGCGGGCCGGATAAATTTCCGGCCAGTTTTCGGCAGATACGAAGGGGGCGGAGCGGGGCTTCCCGGGAGCTTCGGGGCCATCACCGGCGCGATACCGCCGTGCGGCGGGCGGGCGGCGCGAAACAGGGGTGTCCGGGGATGCGCGGACGCGGTTGCGCGCGGGCGCCGGTGCCCGCGCGCGAGGGCGCGCGGCCGG
>NZ_JBSFNQ010000047.1:0-64010 GCF_053981115.1 Streptomyces sp. NPDC003691
CCGAACCCGGAAGCTAAGCCTTTCAGCGCCGATGGTACTGCAGGGGGGACCCTGTGGGAGAGTAGGACGCCGCCGAACAACTTTTCCGGGAAGGCTCCGCACCTTGGTGCGGGGCCTTTCTGCATTTCCGGACGATTTCCGGACAGCACCGGGGATTTTCCGGGCGAACCGGGGGCGGAAAGCGCGGTCGACCCCTGTGCGGAACCGGAGGTCGCTGACGGTAAAGTCGGGGGGCATCGTCATCACGTTCCCCAGGAGGCCCCGGGTGGAGGTCCAGGAGACCCGCGTTCAGACGGACCGGGTGCTCACCATCCCCAACATCCTCAGCATGGCCCGGCTGGCCGGTGTGCCGCTGTTCCTGTGGCTGATCCTGCGGCCCGAGTTCGGGGGACCCAAGAGCGACGGCTGGGCACTGCTCGTACTGATGCTCAGCGGAGTGACCGACTATCTCGACGGGAAACTCGCCCGCCGCTGGAACCAGATCAGCAGCCTCGGCCGGCTCCTCGATCCGGCCGCCGACCGGTTGTACATCCTGTCCACCATCGTCGGACTCACCTGGCGGGAGATCCTCCCGCTGTGGCTCACCGTGGCCCTTTTGGCGCGGGAAGTGATGCTCCTGGTGATGGTGTGGATCCTCCGACGGCACGGTTATCCGCCGCCACAGGTGAACTTCCTGGGCAAGGCCGCCACCTTCAACCTGATGTATGCCTTCCCGTTGCTGCTCCTGAGTGACGGAACAGGGTGGCTTGCGTCACTTGCCGCAGTTTTCGGATGGGCCTTCGCCGGATGGGGTACAACTCTGTATTGGTGGGCAGGGATCCTGTATGTGGTCCAGGTCCGCCGTCTCGTCAAGGCGGATACAGCGGCCGATTGACCTCGTTGATGCGCGGCCGCGCAGAGTGGCCGGCCGCGCATGACGCCAAGAGGGCCTCTTAGGACGAGCGCAGTCGGCTGGGCCGTCGTCTCCCAAGGAGGACGCTTCCGACATGAAGGCCGTCGTGATGGCCGGTGGCGAAGGAACCCGGCTTCGCCCCATGACTTCCAGCATGCCCAAGCCGCTCCTGCCGGTCGCCAACCGGCCGATTATGGAGCATGTGCTGCGGCTGCTCAAGCGGCACGGCCTCACCGAGACCGTGGTGACCGTGCAGTTCCTCGCCTCCCTCGTAAAGAACTACTTCGGCGACGGCGAAGAACTCGGCATGGAGCTGACCTATGCCAACGAGGAGAAGCCGCTCGGCACCGCGGGCAGTGTGAAGAATGCCGAGGAAGCGCTGCGGGACGATGCATTCCTCGTCATTTCCGGTGACGCCCTCACCGATTTCGACCTGACCGATCTGATCTCCTTCCACAAGGAGAAAGGCGCCATGGTCACCGTCTGTCTGACCAGGGTGCCCAATCCTCTGGAGTTCGGCATCACCATCGTCGACGAGGCGGGAAAGGTCGAACGATTCCTGGAGAAGCCGACCTGGGGCCAGGTTTTTTCGGACACCGTGAACACCGGTATCTATGTCATGGAGCCGGAAGTCTTCGACTATGTCGAGGCCGATGTACCGGTCGACTGGTCCGGTGATGTCTTCCCCCAGCTGATGAAGGAAGGCAAGCCGATCTACGGCTATGTCGCCGAGGGCTACTGGGAGGACGTCGGCACCCACGAGAGCTATGTGAAGGCCCAGGCCGATGTTCTGGAGGGCAAGGTCGAGGTGGAGCTGGACGGCTTCGAGATCTCGCCCGGTGTCTGGGTCGCCGAAGGCGCCGAGGTCCATCCCGACGCGGTCCTGCGCGGCCCCCTCTACATCGGCGACTACGCCAAGGTCGAGGCCGACGCGGAGATCCGCGAGCACACCGTCGTCGGCTCCAATGTCGTGGTCAAGAGCGGGGCGTTCCTCCACAAGGCCGTGATCCACGACAATGTGTACATCGGGGAGCACTGCAACCTCCGGGGCTGCGTCGTCGGCAAGAACACCGACATCATGCGGGCCGCCCGGATCGAGGACGGCGCGGTCATCGGCGACGAGTGCCTCGTCGGTGAGGAATCGATCGTCCAGGGCAACGTACGGGTCTACCCGTTCAAGACCATCGAGGCCGGCGCGTTCGTCAACACGTCGGTGATCTGGGAGTCCCGCGGTCAGGCACATCTCTTCGGCGCCCGGGGAGTCTCCGGCATCCTCAATGTGGAGATCACCCCCGAGCTGGCGGTACGGCTGGCCGGTGCCTACGCCACGACACTGAAGAAGGGCGCCACCGTCACCACCGCCCGGGACCACTCCCGCGGCGCCCGGGCCCTGAAACGCGCGGTGATCTCCGCTCTCCAGGCCAGCGCGATCGACGTCCGGGACCTGGAGAACGTACCGCTGCCCGTCGCCCGGCAGCAGACCGCCCGCGGCAGTGCGGGCGGCATCATGATCCGGACCTCGCCCGGCGTACCGGACTCCGTCGACATCATGTTCTTCGACGAACGGGGCGCCGACCTCTCCCAGGCCGGACAGCGGAAGCTGGACCGGGTGTACGCGCGCCAGGAGTACCGGAGGGCCTTCCCCGGTGAGATCGGGGACCTGCACTTCCCGGCGAGCGTCTTCGACTCGTACACCGGATCCCTGCTCCGGAACGTCGACACCACCGGAGTCGCCGAATCCGGTCTCAAGGTCGTCGTCGACGCCTCCAACGGCAGCGCGGGGCTGGTCCTGCCCAGTCTGCTGGGACGGCTCGGGGTGGACGCCCTGACGATCAACCCCGGTCTCGACGAGGCCCGGCCGACCGAGACCGCCGAGACCCGCCGGGCGGGTCTGGTGCGGCTGGGCGAGATCGTGGCGTCCGCGCGGGCCGCGTTCGGGGTGCGGTTCGACCCCGTCGGCGAAAGGCTCTCCCTGGTCGACGAGCGCGGCCGGATCATCGAGGACGACCGGGCGCTCCTGGTCCTCCTCGACCTGGTCGCGGCCGAGCGCCGCAGCGGCAAGGTGGCGCTGCCGGTGACGACCACCCGGATCGCCGAGCAGGTGGCCGCGTACCACGGCACCGAGGTGGAGTGGACGACCACGTCGCCCGACGATCTGACCCGGGTGGGCCGTGAGGAGACCACGGTCTTCGGCGGCGACGGCCGCGGCGGGTTCATCGTGCCCGAGTTCAGCAGCGTCTTCGACGGCACGGCGGCCCTCGTCCGGCTGGTGGGGCTGGTCGCCCGGACCCAGCTGACACTCAGCCAGATCGACGCCCGGATCCCGCGGGCCCATGTGCTCAAGCGCGATCTGGCGACCCCGTGGGCCGTCAAGGGCCTGGTGATGCGGCGTGTCGTCGAAGCGGCCGGGGAACGCGAGGTGGACACCACCGACGGCGTCCGGGTCGTGGAGCCCGACGGGCGCTGGGTGATGGTGCTGCCCGACCCGGCCGAGGCCGTCACCCGTCTGTGGGCCGAGGGGCCCGACGACGCCTCCGCCAAGGCACTCCTCGACGAATGGGCCGCGGTGGTCGACAGCGCAGGTCACTGACGCCGGCGCGGTGGACGGACGGCCCCGGGCGGGCCGTTCGTCCACCCACCGGTGGGGCCATTCGGCGGTATCGCCGACGACGTGCGACGATGTGCGGCATGCCGCAGCAGCCCCCCGTCCGGAGCACCGGTCCGAACCCCGGACGGCCGCCCGCGCGCCCCGACGCCTCCATGTCGCTGCTGACCAATGTGATGGAGCACAGCCTCGACGACGGGTACGCGGAAGCGGCGGCCCGCCGGGCCGAGGGCGGCGGGCTGCCCCGTACCCTCCGGGCCAAGCTGTGGCTGGGAGCGGGACTCGTACTCACCGCCGGAATCGTCACCGTGGGGGCTGCGGAGGCCCGGATATCGGCGCCGGTCGTCGCCAAGGAGCGCGAGGAGCTGATCGGCCGCATCGACGCGGAGACCGCCGATGTGGACGCCCTGGAGCGCGATGTCGACAAGCTGCGCACCGAAGTGGGGGAACGTCAGCGGAAGGCCCTGAGCGACGGTGAGGGCGACCGGGGCCGGGCGGTGTCCCTGCTGGCCGGGGCCACCGACGTCGAGGGCCCCGGGGTGAAACTGGTCGTCGACGACGCCAAGGGCACCGGCGGGGGCGCCGACGGGCCCCGCGCGAGCAGCGGATTCAGCGACACCGGCCGGGTCCGGGACCGGGACATGCAGCGCGTGGTCAACGGGCTCTGGGAGTCCGGTGCGGAATCCGTCGCCATCAACGGCCAGCGGTTGACCGCCCTGTCGGCGATCCGGGCCGCCGGTGACGCCATACTGGTCGACAACAGACCGCTGGTGCCGCCGTACACGGTGCTCGCGGTGGGGGACGGCAAGAAGCTGAACACGACGTTCCAGGACAGTGCGGACGGACATTATCTTCACGCGCTGCGGGAGAACTTCGGGATCCGTTTCAGCATCTCCACTGAGGACAGGGTGCGGCTGCCGGCCGCGCCGAGCCTGATCGTACGTACAGCGCAACCGGGAACCCCCGAAGCCCCGAAGGGGAGCGGGCAGGGGCGGACCGACACAGGGAAGGGCACATCGTGATCGCCGTACTGGGCCTCGTCGTGGGAGTCGTGGCCGGCCTGCTGGTCCGGCCCGAAGTACCGGCGGTGGTCGAGCCCTATCTGCCGATCGCCGTCGTCGCGGCGCTCGACGCCGTCTTCGGGGGGCTGCGGGCCATGCTCGACGGCATCTTCGTCGACAAGGTGTTCGTCGTGTCGTTCCTGTCGAACGTGGTGGTCGCCGCACTCATCGTCTTCCTCGGCGACAAGCTGGGCGTCGGCGCACAGCTGTCGACGGGCGTGGTGGTCGTCCTCGGTATCCGGATCTTCTCCAACGCGGCCGCGATCCGCCGCCACGTCTTCCAGGCGTGACGCCGGTGGACAGCGGACGGAACCCGGACGGGTTCGGCGGACAGGACGGCGGGGACGGCCGGGACCGGCAGGAGCGGCACGGTCCGGAGAACGGCCCGGCGAACGGCCCCGGGCCGGGCGGCGCCGCGGAGCGGCCGCGGCCGTCCGGGCGGCAGCGGCTGAAGGCCGGACTCTGGCCGCCGCGGATCACCCGGGCCCAACTCACGGTGGCCCTGCTGCTCTTCGTCCTCGGCCTCGGGCTGGCCATCCAGGTCCGTTCCACCAGCGACAACAGCGCGCTGAGGGGTGCCCGCCAGGAGGACCTGGTGCGGATCCTGGACGAGCTGGACAGCCGCACCGAGCGGCTGGAGGACGAGAAGCGCAGGCTGGAGGAGCAGCGCACCGAGCTGGAGACCAGTTCGGACCAGGCGGAGGAGGCCCGTCGGCAGACCCGGCAGAAGGAGCAGCAGCTCGGCATCCTCGCCGGTACGGTGGCGGCACAGGGACCGGGGATCACGCTCAGCGTCGACGACCGCTCCGGCACGGTCGAGCCGGACATGCTGCTCGACGCCGTGCAGGAGCTGCGGGCGGCGGGCGCCGAGGCGATCGAGGTCAACGGCAACCGGGTCGTCGCCGATACGTACTTCACCGGATCCGGTGGGAACGTCGAGGTGGACGGGAAGAAGATCACCACGCCGTACCGGTTCGAGGTGATCGGAAAGCCGCAGGACCTGGAGCCGGCCCTGAACATTCCCGGGGGAATCGTGCGGACACTGGAGAAGGAGCAGGCCACGGCCACGGTGGCCCGCTCCGAGAAGATCGTTGTGGACGCCTTGCGACCCGAGAAGCAGCCTGACTACGCTCGGTCGTCAGCACGGTGAGCCGCCGGGAGACGGTGCTCCGGATGACGGGGCACGAAGCCGCGGGAGGTCGGCACGCAGACTTCGCGCGGTGTGGTGGAAACTGTCCGGTGGGTACGGACGTTGTGAGGATGTCCGGGTCGGCAGGCGTCGTTGAGAGTGCGTCCTGCCCCGCGGGCGGGTCTATTTCGGTCAAGGGGAATCGCCCGTGAAGTTGTTTTCGAAGTTGTTCGGCAAGAGCGCACGCGAGGACGGCGGCGCCAGGCACCGTGCGCGCCGTCAGGGGCAGCAGGAGGAGGAGCAGGGCGGTCAGCGGCCGCTCTTCCGGGACGAGGTGGGTGGACAGAGCGGGGCGTTTCCTCCCGCTCCGGGCGCGTCGTCGGTTGACCCTGCCGGTGCCGGGCGCATAGGTTTCGGGGAATCATCGACCCCAGGAGCGGGTGGGGGGTATGCCTCCGACCCTTATGCGACCAACCCCCGAGGGGGGCAGCCGCGGCAGGAGGATCCTTCCATGGCGGGTGTGACGGTCTGTACGAGGTGCGGCAACCGCAACCCCGAGTCCAGCCGGTTCTGCTCCAACTGCGGCGCGCCGCTGAAGCCGGGCGTGGTTCCCGAGCGCTCCTCGGAGACGACGTCGACGATCTCCATCTCGGGCCTCGAGGCCTATGACTCGGAGACGACCGGCCAGACGCAGCTGCCGTCGCTGTCGCCGGAGGCCCAGGCCGCGGTGGACGCTCTGCCGCTGGGGTCGGCGCTGCTGGTGGTGCGCCGCGGGCCGAACTCGGGCAGCCGTTTCCTGCTCGACGGGGATCTGACGACCGCGGGCCGTCATCCGCAGAGCGATATCTTCCTGGACGACGTGACGGTCTCGCGCCGCCATGTGGAGTTCCGCAGGGGTGCCGACGGCAACTTCAGCGTCGCCGACGTCGGCAGCCTCAACGGCACCTATGTCAACCGTGAACCCATCGACTCCGTCCTGTTGAGGAGCGGGGACGAGGTCCAGATCGGCAAGTACCGGCTGGTCTTCTACGCGAGCCACGCGAGCCAGCGGGGCTACTGATCGCCGGCCGTCGCGGTTCATCCGTGGGAAGGCACATGCTGCGAACACCGACGGGCGGCGCCGGAAACGGCGCCGCCGGCGCGGGGGAGAGGCTGATGAGCATCGGCACGGTGCTCACCCGGCTCCAGGACGAGTTCCCCGAGGTCACCATCTCCAAGATCCGGTTTCTGGAGGCGGAGGGACTCGTCGAGCCCCGGCGTACCCCATCGGGGTACCGAAAGTTCTCCCGGGCGGATGTCGAGCGACTGGCCCAGGTGCTCCGGATGCAGCGGGACCACTATCTGCCGCTGAAGGTCATCCGGGAGCACCTGGACGCGCTCGCCCGGGGTGAGCAGCCGCTGCTGCCCGCCGCGGGGCCGCAGCAGGAGGCGTCCGACGGCTCCTCCGGCGGGCCGGCGGACTCCGGGACCGGCACCGGGGCACCGGAGGCCGAGCGGCCCACCGCGGCCCGGATCGGACGCTCCGAGCTGCTGGCCGCCGCCGCGGTCGGTACGGAGGAGCTGGCCGAGTGGGAGTCGTACGGGCTGCTGGCGGCCGCCGCCGACGGCTCCTACGACGCCGGGGCGGTCACCGTGGCCCGGCTCGTCGCCGAGCTGGGCCGGTTCGGGCTGGAACCCCGGCATCTGCGGGCCATGCGGGCCGCCGCCGACCGGGAGGCGGGCCTCGTCGAACAGGTGGTGGCACCCTTGCGGCGGCATCCCAACGCACGGACCAGGGCCCGGGCCGAAATCACCGCCAAGGAGCTGGCGACCCTGTCGGTACGGCTCCACGCCGCCCTGCTGGAGACCTCCCTCGGGGTCCGCATCGACTGATCACGGCCGTGCCCGACTATCCAAAGAGACCGGTCACGGCCTAGGGTTGCTGTGTGAACGAGCTCGACGTTGTGGGTGTCCGGGTGGAGATGCCCTCCAATCAACCGATCGTGCTCCTGCGAGAAGTGGGAGGCGATCGGTACCTCCCCATTTGGATCGGCCCCGGGGAGGCGACCGCGATCGCCCTCGGCCAGCAGGGCATGGCACCGGCCAGACCGCTGACTCATGACCTGTTCAAGGACGTGCTGGACGCGCTCGGCCAGGAGCTGACCGAGGTGCGCATCACCGATCTGCGGGAAGGCGTCTTCTACGCGGAGCTGGTGTTCTCCGGCGGGGTCGAGGTGAGCGCCCGGCCGTCCGACGCCATAGCGCTCGCGCTGCGCGCCGGGGCGCCGATCTACGGCAGTGACGACGTCCTCGACGATGCGGGGATCGCCATTCCGGACGAGCAGGAGGACGAGGTGGAGAAGTTCCGCGAGTTCCTCGACCAGATCTCCCCGGAGGACTTCGGGACCAACAGCCAGTGACCGTCGGAGCAGGCGGTTTCCGCCCATTCGGCTAGCCTTACCCCGGACAGGGGCACGGGAAACCACTCTCAGGGTGATTATCACTCGGCGTGCCGAGTGTGGCGATCGTTGACGCACCCCTGGTGACTGCCTACCGTCGAGTTGGCAGGTCGAGGACGGAGGGTCGGCGTGAGAAGCAGCGGCGACGGTGCGGTCGGGGGCGCTCCCGGACGGAGTCCGGTGGAGAGTGGACCGTATCCGCTCCATGGGGGCGGGGGCGTGACAGGTGTGGCCGGAGAGCCGGCGCCCGAGGAGAAGGTCGGATACCGGGGGCCGACGGCCTGTGCGGCGGCCGGCATCACCTACCGCCAGCTCGACTACTGGGCGCGTACGGGGCTGGTCGAGCCGAGTGTCCGTCCCGCGCACGGATCGGGGACGCAGCGGCTCTACAGCTTTCGCGATGTCGTCGTCCTCAAGATCGTCAAACGGTTCCTGGACACCGGGGTCGCCCTCCAGAACATCCGGGCCGCCGTCCGGCATCTGCGCGGCCGCGAGCTGGCCGATCTGGAGCGGATGACGCTGATGAGCGACGGGGCGACGGTCTACGAGTGCTCGTCGCCCGACGAGGTCGTGGATCTGCTCCAGGGCGGCCAGGGGGTCTTCGGGATCGCCGTCGGGGTGGTCTGGCGGGACGTCGAGGCCGCTCTCTCCGAACTGCACGGCGAACGCGTGGACACCGGTGAGACGCTGATCGGCCACAATCCGGCCGACGAACTGGCCCGGCGGCGCCGCGACCGGGCGGTCTGACCGGGCGGTCCGGCGGGTGGGTCCGGCCGGGTCCGCGGGGGAGATGTCAGTGGCGTAGGGCAGCATCGGAGCTGTGAGATCCGCGCCGACGATCCTGCATCTGGACATGGATGCCTTCTTCGCCGCCGCCGAACAGGCGGCGAAGCCCAGCGTGCGCGGAAAGCCGGTGGTCGTCGGCGGGCTCGGCCCGCGCGGAGTGGTGGCCACCGCTTCCTACGAGGCCCGGCGCTTCGGGGTGCACTCGGCCATGCCGATGGCCCAGGCCCGGCGGCTCGCCCCGAACGCCGCGTATCTGGTGCCCCGCTTCGCCTTCTACCGGTCGATCAGCGAACAGGTGATGCGGCTGCTCGGAGAGCTGTCACCGCTGGTGGAACCGCTGAGTCTGGACGAAGCCTTCGTCGATCTGGAGGCGAGCGGCGCGGCCGGGGACGCCGGGTCGGCCCGGGCGGTCGGGGAGCGGCTGCGGGCCGATATCGCCGCGGTGACCGGGCTGACCGGCTCGGTCGGGCTGGCGGGGTCGAAGATGATAGCCAAGATCGCCTCGGAGCAGGCCAAACCGGACGGGCTGGTGCTGATCGAGCCCGGGACGGAGCGGGCGCTGCTCGGGCCCCTGTCGGTGCGGACGATCCCCGGCGTCGGACCGGCCACCGGGGAGCATCTGCGGCGCGCCGGGATCACCACCTGCGCCGAGCTGGTGGAGGCCGGGGAGGACGAGCTGGTACGGCTGCTGGGCCGGGCCATGGGCGCCTCGCTGCACCGGATGGCCCTCGGGCACGACGACCGGCCCGTGGTGGCCGAGCGGGACATGAAGTCGGTCTCCGTGGAGGACACCTTCGATCTGGACCTCCACGACCGGCTGCGGATCGGTCTCGAGGTCGAACGGCTGGCCGACCGGTGCGTCCGGCGGCTGCGGGACTCCGGCCACTCGGGCCGGACGATCGTGCTGAAGGTGCGGCGGTACGACTTCTCCACCCTGACCCGCTCCGAGACCCTGCGCGGGCCCACCGACGACCCCGTCGTGGTCCGGGAGGCCGCCGCGCGGCTGCTGGACGGCGTGGACACCACCGGGGGAGTGCGGCTGCTGGGCGTCGGGGTGTCGGGGCTCGCCGACTGGACCCAGGAGGACCTCTTCGCCCAGGCCGCCGGACTGCCGGCGGCCTGGGCACCCGGTCCGGAGGCCACTGCCGGAGGCGGTACCGGACCGGCGGCCGGAGCGGCCGGAGGGCCCGGGGCCGCCCCGCCGTCCGGACCCGCCGCGGACGGGCCGCCGGGGCCTGCCGTACGGCAGTGGTCACCCGGGCAGGACGTCCGCCACGAGGAGTACGGGCCGGGCTGGGTCCAGGGCAGCGGCCTCGGGCGGGTCACCGTCCGGTTCGAGGTCCCCGGCGGCGAGGTGGGGCGGGTGCGCACCTTCCGGGTGGACGATCCGCTGCTCTCCCCGGCCGATCCGCTGCCGCTGGTGGCGTCACTGTCACCGGCCGGTCAGCCCGTCTCCGGCTCGCCGGCCACCGAGCCGAAGGAACGGTCCGGCGCGGCCGGGTCGGGCGGGGCGGACAGCTCGATCCCGTAGTGCCGGTAGAGCTGCAGTTCCTGCTCGGGGGAGAGGTGGCGGCCCGCGCCGAAGCCCGGCGCGCCCCTGATCAGGGTGCGCTCGTAGGGGACACGCAGGGTGTCGTCGACCATCGTGCTCGGCTCCAGGGGGACGAAGGCGTCCCGGCTGAAGAGTCCGGTGCGGACGGCAGCCCATTCGGGTGACCCCGTGGCATCGTCCAGATACACCTCGTCGACGGTTCCTATCTTCACGCCGTCGCGGTCGTAAGCCTTGCGGCCGATCAGGCTGCGCGGATCGATATCGGTCTGCACGGTCCCTCCTACAGGTCGCAACTGCCGTTCCCGACTCGTTCAAAAACCACGAAAGTGCACAACACGGACGTCGGCCACTTGAGCGATCTCAGGCCACTCCGGTCCAGGAGTGCGCTGGTAGGCTGGCAGCGGCTGTTGACCCCGCGCGGGAGAGTCCACCGGCAGGACGACGGTGGCGCCGAAGGAGCAAATCCTCCCCGGAATCTCTCAGGCACCCGTACCGCGCGGACGAGGTCACTCTGGAAAGTGGAGCGGGTGCCGTGCGGCAGCCGCTCTCACCGACGGTGAAAGCCGGCGCGCCCCCGCCACGGGCGGACCGGTGAAGCTCTCAGGTTGAGATGACAGAGGGGGAGGCCGTCCCGGGCATCCGCCGGGGTGCCCCTCACCGGGTCGTAGCAGACCAGGAGGCCGCCTGTATGACCGCCAACCGCATTCCCCTCCGGAGCCTGGAGCGGGGAACGCCCTTCGAGCAGCGCCACATAGGGCCCGACGCCGAGGCCCAGGCCAAGATGCTGGCTCAGGTCGGCTACGGCTCGCTGGACGAGCTGACCGCCGCCGCCGTGCCCGATGTGATCAAGAGCGCCGGGGCGCTGGGGCTGCCGGACGCCCGCACCGAGCCCGAGGTCATCGCGGAGCTGCGCTCCCTCGCCGACCGGAACACCGTACTGACGTCGATGATCGGCCTCGGCTACTACGGGACCTTCACCCCGCCGGTCGTCCTGCGCAACGTCATGGAGAACCCCTCCTGGTACACCGCGTACACGCCGTACCAGCCGGAGATCTCCCAGGGCCGTCTCGAAGCGCTGCTGAACTTCCAGACGATGGTCGCCGACCTCACCGGTCTGCCCACCTCCGGTGCCTCCCTCCTGGACGAGGGCACCGCCGCCGCGGAGGCGATGGCGCTCTCCCGCCGGGTCGGCAAGGTCAAGGACGGCGTCTTCCTGATCGACGCCGATGTGCTCCCCCAGACGATCGCGGTCATCGAGACCCGGGCCGAGCCGACCGGCGTCGAGGTGGTCACCGCCGATCTGAGCGACGGGATCCCGGCGGAGATCGCGGAGCGCGGTGTCTTCGGCGTACTGCTCCAGTACCCGGGTGCCTCCGGTGCCGTCCGTGATCTGCGGCCGGTGATCGAGCAGGCGCAGGACCTGGGCGCCGTCGTCACCGTCGCCGCCGATCTTCTCGCCCTCACCCTGCTCACCTCCCCCGGGGAGCTGGGCGCGGACATCGCCGTGGGCACCACCCAGCGGTTCGGCGTCCCGATGGGCTTCGGCGGCCCCCACGCGGGCTTCATGGCCGTCCGTGACCGGTTCGCCCGCAGCCTGCCCGGCCGGCTCGTCGGAGTCTCCGTCGACGCGGACGGCAACAAGGCCTACCGCCTCGCGCTCCAGACCCGTGAGCAGCACATCCGCCGGGAGAAGGCGACCAGCAACATCTGTACGGCCCAGGTGCTGCTGGCTGTGATGGCGGGCATGTACGCGGTCTACCACGGCCCCGACGGACTGCGGTCCATCGCCCGGCGCACCCACCGCTACGCCACCGTGCTCGCCGCCGGTCTGGCGGCGGGCGGTGCCGAGGTCGTCCACGGTGCCTACTTCGACACCGTCACGGTACGGGTACCCGGGCGCGCCGCCGAGGTGGCCGCCGCCGCCCGCGCGGGCGGGGTCAACCTCCGTCTCGTGGACGAGGACCATGTCTCCGTCGCCTGCGACGAGACCACCGACCGGGCCGCGGTCACCGCGGTCTGGGCCGCCTTCGGTATCGAGGCGGACATCGACGCCCTCGACGAGGACGGCGCGGACGCGCTGCCCGCCGCCCTGGTGCGCACCGACGACTACCTGACCCACCCGGTCTTCCACCAGCACCGTTCCGAGACCGCCATGCTGCGCTATCTGCGCCGGCTCGCGGACCGCGACTACGCGCTGGACCGCGGCATGATCCCGCTCGGCTCCTGCACCATGAAGCTGAACGCGACCACCGAGATGGAGCCGGTCACCTGGCCCGAGTTCGGCCGGATCCACCCCTTCGCCCCGGCCGACCAGGCCGCCGGATACCTCACCCTGATCCGGGAGCTGGAGGAGCGGCTGGCCGAGGTCACCGGCTACGACAAGGTCTCCATCCAGCCCAACGCCGGATCCCAGGGCGAGTTGGCCGGACTGCTCGCCGTCCGTGCCTACCACCGGGCCAACGGCGACACCGGCCGCACGGTCTGCCTCATCCCCTCCTCGGCACACGGCACCAATGCCGCGAGCGCGGTGATGGCAGGTATGAAGGTCGTCGTGGTGAAGACCGCCGACGACGGCGAGATCGACGCCGACGACCTGCGGGCCAAGATCGAGCAGTACCGGGACCAGCTCTCCGTACTGATGATCACCTACCCGTCCACGCACGGAGTGTTCGAGGAGCACGTCGCCGATATCTGCGCCCGGGTCCACGAGGCCGGCGGCCAGGTGTACGTGGACGGCGCCAATCTGAACGCGCTGGTGGGACTGGCGAAGCCGGGCGAGTTCGGTGGCGACGTATCCCATCTGAACCTGCACAAGACCTTCTGCATCCCGCACGGCGGCGGCGGTCCCGGCGTCGGCCCGGTGGCCGTACGGGCGCACCTCGCCCCGTATCTCCCCAACCACCCGCTCCAGCCCGAGGCGGGCCCGGCGACCGGCGTGGGGCCGGTCTCGGCGGCCCCCTGGGGCTCGGCCGGCATCCTGCCCATCTCCTGGGCGTACGTCCGGCTGATGGGCGGCGAGGGGCTCAAGCGGGCCACCCAGGTCGCCGTACTGGCCGCCAACTACATCGCCAAGCGGCTCGAACCGCACTACCCGGTGCTCTACACCGGCCCGGGCGGACTGGTCGCCCACGAGTGCATCATCGACCTGCGCCCGCTGACCAAGGCGACCGGCGTCAGCGTCGACGACATCGCCAAGCGGCTGATCGACTACGGCTTCCACTCGCCGACGATGTCGTTCCCGGTCGCCGGGACGCTGATGATCGAACCGACCGAGAGCGAGAACCTGGCCGAGGTCGACCGCTTCTGCGAGGCGATGATCGCGATCCGCGGCGAGATCGAGAAGGTCGCTTCGGGTGTCTGGCCCGCCGAGGACAACCCGCTGCGCAACGCGCCGCACACCGCGGCCGCGCTGGGCGGCGAGTGGGAGCACGCGTACAGCCGTGACGAGGCGGTCTTCCCGCCCGGAGTGAGCGCCGCCGACAAGTACTGGCCTCCGGTCCGGCGTATCGACGGTGCCTTCGGCGACCGGAACCTGGTCTGCTCCTGCCCGCCGCTGGACGCCTACGACGGCTGACGGAGGGCCGCGGCCGATGCCACGGGGCCGGTACGGAGCGTGCGGAAGCACACCGTCCGGCCCCTGGTCGTTCTCCGGCCGTGCAGGGCTGTTCTCCCCGAGAGGAAAGCCTTAGGCCGCGTGTGCCCCGGCCAGCGGGCGGTGCGGCGCGATGATCTTGCCGTCCGGCAGCAGCTCGCCCGTGTCCTCGAAGAGGAGAACGCCGTTGCACAGCAGGCTCCAGCCCTGCTCCGGGTGGTGAGCCACCAGACGGGCGGCGTCCCGGTCGGCTGAGTCTGATGTCGGGCACGAAGGCTGGTGCTGGCACATGGGCAGGTTCTTTCGCTGTGGTGTGATCAGTGTCCCGCGGCTCGATGAAGTGTTCATGGCCGCCCCCCGTATCTCTCGGTCCGATCCCAGTGTTGCCCGACGGGCGTCGATCCGCAGGGATTTCCCGACAGCTCGTCTGTGCGGTGAAAGACGTATCACCCACCCGGATGGTTCAGCTCAACCACACTGTCCTTTCGGGTGGTTCATCAGTGGCCCGAGCTGACTAGACCGTTATGACCAGGACGGATGACAGCGCGCCCCGTGACCGTCCGGTCACGGGGCGCGCTGCCGCCGGGACACCGGGGCGGCCGGGTCCGGCGGGAGGAGTGGCGGAAGGGGTCAGGCCGGTGAGCCGAGCAGCGGCGCCGGGGACAGTCGCAGGGTCATCACCGGGAGGAGTTCGCCCGCCCGGTAGGGCCGGTGGGCGGCGATCCCGGGGGGAGCGGGCGCCAGGGGCACCAGGAGATCGGCGGGGGCCAGGGCGGCGGCGGACGCGTCCGCCGCCGGGTCGGAGTGCAGCCAGAGCGTCAGCATGTAGAGCGCGGGGACGGAGAGCAGCCGGGGCTGGAAGGCGCCCGGCGAGGACTCGGCCCGGCGCAGGGCGAGTTCGGTGGAGCCGAGGTACGGCCCTCTGAAGAAGTGCGAGAACGTCCAGCCGTCCGGGGTGAGCACCGTGTCCGCCGCCGCGACCGCGACGCCGTCGCCGCGCAGCAGGAAACGCCAGCCGGTGAGCCGGGTGCGGGTGCCGGAACCGTCCGGTTCCGGCCCGCCCGGCTCCACCGGGTCGAGGACATGGAGGGGGAGCGGTGACTCGGGGCTCAGGGGTCCCTGAACGGACCTGAGTGCCGGGGGACGGTCCTCAAGGGCGGCTGATGGGGAACTGAGTGCCGCGAGAACGCTGCGGAGGGCAGGCGCGGGGGCCGGGAGGACATGCAGCGGCATGGTGGGTCGCCTCTCGCTCGGGAGACACGGTGAACCGGGGCGGCGCGCCGACGGTGCTGTCGGTCTGTCAGTGGTGCCGGTGCCGTCGGCTCCGACGGCACTGTCGGTTCGCGGCGCCCGGCGGTTCCGGGGGACCGGGGAGACCGCCGGGCCAACTCGCCGCCCGTTTGCAGAGTTTATAACACTCATGTTCGTACAGTGATTCCGCTAGCGCGTCCCGTGAATCCGGGCAAGGCGGGTTCAGGTCTTATTCGGCGGGAGGTTGCGCCGGATTTCCGGCGAGGCCCGGCCGACGGCCAGTTGTTTTGCCCCCGGGGTGGTAGGCCGAAACCTGTCGGCATTTTTCACCAGACGCCCGGCAGGTTTTAGGTGCCTGTTGCACCGGGTTGCCGTCCGGCCGTTCCCGGGGCCGACCGTGTGAAGCGTCCGGTGACGGAGGCCACACTAGCGGCCCCCGGCCGCCCCCGCCGCGTTATGGATCAACCAGTCTGGGCATTATTCGTCCCGGAGTTCGCCGAGCCGCCGCTCCCGGCGGAGGCCGGCGCTCCGTGGCATCCACCCGAGGAAGGACACTTCGATGGGGGACAAGGTCGCGACAGAAGGTTTCGGGCTGTCCGATCGCCAGCGGTACCGGCGGAAGCTCCAGCAGTGCCTCGCGGCGCTGGGGCGGTTGCTGGCCGAGCAGCGGTTCGACCGGCCCAGAAATCTCATGGGGCTGGAGATCGAGCTGAATCTGGTGGGTGCGGACGGACAGCCGCGGATGATGAATGCGGAAGTTCTGGAACGTATCGCCAGTCATGATTTCCAGACCGAACTGGGAATGTTCAACCTGGAGGTGAACATCGTTCCGCACCGGCTCGGCGGGCGTGTTCTCGACCAACTGGCCGAAGAGCTGCGGGCCGGTCTTGGATATGCCCACCGCAAGGCGAACGAGGTCGGCGCCGGAATCGTGATGATCGGTATTCTGCCGACCCTCGAACAGGCCGATCTGGTCAGCGGGAACCTTTCGGACGACCACCGCTACACCCTTCTCAACCAGCAGATCACGGCCGCCCGGGGCGAGGAGTTCGTCCTCGACATCGAGGGGGTGGAGAAACTGCACTGCTCGTCGGCTTCGATCGCGCCCGAGGCCGCGTGCACCTCCGTACAGCTCCACCTCCAGGTCACGCCCGGCCGGTTCGCGGATGTCTGGAACGCCGCCCAGGCGGTGGCGTCCGTGCAGGTCGCGGTGGGTGCCAACGCTCCCTTCCTGTTCGGCAAGGAGCTGTGGCGGGAGTCCCGGCCACCGCTGTTCCAGCAGGCCACCGACACCCGTCCGCCGGAGTTGCAGGCACAGGGTGTCAGGCCGCGCACCTGGTTCGGAGAGCGCTGGATCTCCTCGGCGTACGACCTCTTCGAGGAGAACCTGCGGTTCTTCCCGGCGCTGCTGCCGATCTGCGACGAGGAGGAGGACCCGCTGCGGGTCGTCGACGAGGGCGGCGTGCCCTCGCTGCACGAACTCGTCCTGCACAACGGCACGGTGTACCGCTGGAACCGGCCGGTGTACGGGGTTGCCGGGGGAGTTCCCCATCTGCGGGTCGAGAACCGGGTACTGCCCGCCGGCCCGACCGTCACCGACGTGGTCGCCAACGCCGCCTTCTACTACGGGCTGGTGCGCGCCCTGGCGGAGGAACCGCGGCCGGTCTGGAGCAGACTGCCGTTCGAGGCGGCGGCGGAGAATTTCGACACCGCGTGCCGCGACGGCATCGAGGCGGGACTGCGCTGGCCGCGTCCCGGACGGAACGGCGGGCTGGTGACCGTTCCCGTGGTCGACCTGGTCCGGGACGAACTGCTGCCGCTCGCCGCGGCCGGTCTCGACGCCTGGAACGTGGAGCCCGCCGACCGGGACCACTACCTGGGGGTGATCGAGGAGCGCTGCAAACGGCGGATGAACGGGGCGTCCTGGCAGGCGGAGACCTTCCACCGGGCCCGGGAGGCCGGGCTGGAGCGGGACGCGGCCCTCGCCGCCACCACCCGGCGCTACTGCGAGCTGATGCACCGCGGGGACCCCGTCCACACCTGGCCCGTCGGCTTCCCCGGCCCCGGCGGCTGAGCGGGGGCGCCGGCCGGTGCCGCGGTCCGCACCGGCCGCCGCCTGTGATGGGATGAGCCGGAACGACACGCGGCAGGCGGCCCACGGGAGGCGACGGTGCGGACGGAAGCGGGAAGGGTGGCCGGCTCCCTGCCCCCCGGGGGTACGGGGGACGGGCTCCTGGCGGACGGAATACCGCGCCGGACCCTGCGCTCCGAGCTGCTGCTGGTCCTCGCCCTCTCGCTGGGGGCCAGCGCGCTGTCGTCGCTGATCAGCTTTGTCGGGGCGCTGACCAGGCCCGGCGGTCTGAAGGACCAGGCGGCCACCCTGAACGGCTCGTACGCCCCCGGGCGGCCGTGGCTCGACCTCGCCTGGCAGCTCTTCGGCATCGCGACCGCGCTGGTACCCGTACTGCTGGTGGCCCATCTGCTGACCAGGGAAGGCGCGGGGGGCCTGCGCTCGATGGGCTTCGACCGCGGCCGGCCCTGGCCGGATCTGGGGCGCGGCACCCTGGTCGCCGCCGGGATCGGCAGTGCCGGGCTGGCCTTCTATCTGGGGGCCAGGGCGGCCGGGTTCAATCTGACCGTGGTGCCGGAGTCGCTGCCCGAGGTGTGGTGGAAGTTCCCCGTACTGATCCTCTCGGCGATCCAGAACTCCGTGGTGGAGGAGGTCATCGTCGTCGGCTATCTGCTCCGCAGGCTGGGGCAGCTGGGCTGGACGCCGACGGCCGCGCTGCTGGCCAGTTCGCTGCTCCGCGGCTCGTACCACCTCTACCAGGGCATCGGCGGGTTCATCGGCAATGTGGTGATGGGCGTCGTCTTCGTCCTGCTGTACCGCCGGTGGGGCCGGATCGGGCCGCTGGTGGTCGCCCATGCGCTGCTCGACATCGTGGCGTTCGCCGGATACGCGCTGCTGGCCGGGAAGGTGGGCTGGCTGCCGACCGCGTGACGCGGTGGGACCGGGAAGCGAGGGGCGTACGGGAGGGAACCGTACGCCCCCTCTGCCGTTTCCGGGCCCCGGGGCGGCCGGTCAGGGAGCGGCCAGCAGCTCGCCGTCGATCACCGTGACCGCGCTGCCGGTCAGCAGGGTCCGCCCGCCGCGCAGCCCGGTCCGGACCAGGCCGGTGCGCCCGGCCGGGCCCTGGCGGCCGGTCAGATCGGTGCGGCCGAGGCGGGCCGACCAGAAGGGGGCGAGGGCGGTGTGGGCGCTGCCCGTCACCGGGTCCTCGTCGATGCCGGCGTTGGGGAAGAAACAGCGGGAGACGAAGTCGTAGCCGCTGTCCGGGTTCCCCGCGGCGGCCGTGACGATGACGCCCCGCCGGGAGAGCCGGGCCAGGGCCGGCAGATCCGGTGCGAGAGCGTGCACGGTTTCCTCGTCGGCGACCTCGACGAGGAGGTCGCCGATCTGCGGGCCGGTGTCGTGCACGGAGAGCACCGGTGCGCCGATCGCCTTCTCGACTCCGTCGGGCAGGGCGGCGGGGGTCAGCGGGGCGGTGGGGAAGTCAAGGGTGACCGTGCCGTCGTCGTGCGTCGTGGCGGTGAGGATCCCGCAGCGCGCGGCGAAGCGGACGGTGCCGCCCGCGGTGCCCGTGGTGTGCAGGACATGGGCGGTCGCCAGGGTGGCGTGACCGCACATGTCGACTTCGGTGGTGGGGGTGAACCAGCGCAGCGCCCAGTCGGCGTCCGGTGTGCCCTCGGGCAGGGGGTGGGCGTAGGCGGTCTCGGAGAGATTGACCTCGGCGGCGACCCGCTGGAGCCAGGCGTCGTCGGGGAAGGACCTGGCCTCGGGCAGCAGTACGACGGCGGCGGGATTGCCCCCGAAGGGCCGGGGGGTGAAGGCGTCCACGAATCGGATTCTCATGGGGCGACCGTACGAGCGGACCGGGCGCCGCCACCAAGGCCAATCCGGAGGCGGCGGCCCCCTTCTCCCCGCGGACGGCGGCGGGGCCGGGAAGGATCATGTCGCTGGGCTTGTTCGGCGACAGGTTCCGATATATCGTTGAAGCATCACGATGGATCAACGATGGAAGGAGTGTCGTGATGGATTCCTATCGGGACGACAACGAGCACGGCCGCCAGTGCGGCCCCGGACATCGGGGCCGGGGCGGCGGCGAAGGGCGTCGGGGGGCCTTCGGGCAGTTCGGGCCGCCCTTCGGCGGCGGCGGTCCCTTCGGGGGGCCCTTCGGCGGCGGCCGGGGCCGTGGCGGCGGTGGCCGGGGAAGGGCGCGCCGTGGCGATGTGCGGGCCTCGATCCTGGCGCTGCTGAAGGACCGGCCGATGCACGGATACGAGATGATCCAGGAGATCGGCGAGCGGAGCGGCGGTGCCTGGAAGCCCAGCCCCGGCTCCGTCTATCCCACCCTCCAGCTGCTGGAGGACGAGGGCCTGATCGTCAGTGCGAGCGAGGGCGGCAAGAAGCTCTTCACCCTCACCGACGCCGGGCGCACCGAGGCCGAGACCGGGCCGGACGCCCCCTGGGAGGAGGCCGGCCGCGGGGTCGACTGGGACACGGTGAACGAGATACGGCAGGCGGGCTGGGGGCTGATGGAGGCCTTCGGCCAGGTCTGGAAGACCGGCAGCGCCGAACAGCGCCAGAAGGCCCTCGATGTCATCAACGAGAGCCGGAAGAAGCTCTATCTCATCCTCGCCGACGAGCAGTGAACCGGCCGCCGGGCCGCCCGGCGGACCGGGGCGGCGGAACAGGGGTGCGGCCCCGCGCGACGAGTGCGGGGTCGCACCCCTGTTCCCGTACAGGGTCTCCGGTGTCCCCGTACGGGGCGCTCCGGTCGGCGGTTGCCCCCGGTCTGCCCGGTCTGCCCTGGTCAGCCCGGTGAACCGCCCGTGCCGCGGGGGAGCCGCCCGCGGGGGCCGGCGGAGGTGTGCCGCCGGATCTCGGCCGCGTCGAAGCGGTCGGACGCCCGGGGGTGGGGGCCCTCGTCGTGGCAGTGGAAGGCGGCCCAGAAGACATCCGCGCGCAGGGCGTCGACGGGTGCGTACACCCGGTAGACGTACTCCCGTCCGTCCGCCGCGGGCAGGGCCACCAACCAGAACATGTCCCGGGTGACGCGTCCGCGGCGGCCCGGGTTGCCTGCCCGGAGTGCCCGGCCGGGGCGCAGGGGGCGCGTGCGGGCAAGGCGGCGCGCGGAGCCGGAGGGGATGTGTCGCGATCTCATCCGTAAGGAGGAGGAATCGGCAAGGTGTGCCCAACTTCGGTGGGATGGGCGAATAGCCCCGGACGGGGATGCTTTCGGGTCGCCTGACTGATGGGGTGGGAGTTGTGCAGAACTCCGTCCCGCCGCCGTCCGTTCCGTCGCCCCTGTCGCGTACCGATGCCGGAGGGCGGCTCACGCCCGAACTCGCCGCGGTGGTGGCGGGCGCGCGCCGCCGGGCCCTGCGGGACGGTGACCGCCAGATCGACACCGCGCATCTGCTGCACTCCCTGCTGGAGGCCGATCCCGAGGCGAGGGCGGCACTGGGCCCCGGCCCGAAGGTCGCCCGGGTCCGCGGATATCTGGCCCAGCGCAGCATCGGGTACGGGCTGCGCTGGCGCGGTGCGGTGGAGGATTCGGGCACGATGCCGGCCCTCCGGCCGCCGGTGCCGCGACCCGCGGGCGGCGGGGTCTGGTCGCCGTCGGCGGCCGGCGCGGTCGACGGCGCGCTGACGCGTGCCGCCCGGCGGGGTGTTCGGCGGGCCGCCGGAGTCGATCTGCTCGCCGCGCTGGTGGCCGACGCCGGGTGCCGCGCGGTGGAGGTGCTGCGCCGTGCCGGGGTGGATCCCGAGACGCTCGGGGCGCGGGCCGGCGGCGGGGGCGCCGGGGCTGTCTGAGGGAACCGGCGGATTACCCGGCCGCTGCCGTTCTCCGCGGTCTTCCGTGTTCCCGTCTCGACATGCGTCATGAGGTCGACGCTCATGACCGCTGCTGTCATGATGTGCCGATGCAGGCGACTTCCGGGAGAAAAAGCGGCCTGGGCATCGCCCTGGCCTCCGCCCTCGCGTTCGGCGGATCGGGTGTGGCGGCCAAGCCGCTGATCGAAGCGGGGCTGGACCCGCTGCACGTGGTGTGGCTGCGGGTGACCGGCGCGGCGCTGGTGATGCTGCCGCTCGCCTGGCGCCACCGCGATCTCGTACGCCGCAAACCGGCGCTGCTCCTCGGCTTCGGACTGCTCGCCGTCGCCGGTGTGCAGGCCTTCTACTTCGCCTCCATCTCCCGGATCCCGGTCGGCGTCGCGCTCCTGGTCGAATACCTCGGCCCCGCCCTCGTCCTGGGGTGGATCCGGTTCGTCCAGCGGCGGCCGGTGACCCGAGCCGCCGCCGTCGGCGTGGTGCTCGCGGTGACCGGTCTCGCCTGTGTGGTCGAGGTCTGGTCCGGGCTGAGCTTCGACGCCCTCGGTCTGCTGCTGGCGCTCGGCGCGGCCTGCTGCCAGGCCTGTTACTTCATTCTCGCCGACCACGGGAGCGGCGACGAGGAGACCCGGGCCGACCCGCTCGGGGTGATCGCGTACGGACTGCTGGTCGGCGCGGCCGTCCTGACGGTCGTCGCCCGCCCCTGGACCATGGACGCCGGGCTGCTCGGCGGCGCCGTCGAGATGGGCGGCAGCGAGGTGCAGGCCTGGCTGCTGCTCGGCTGGGTCGTACTGATCGCGACGGTCTTCGCCTATGTCACCGGGGTCGTCTCGGTGCGGAAACTGTCGCCGCAGGTCGCCGGGGTGGTCGCCTGTCTGGAAGCGGTCGTGGCCACCGTGCTGGCCTGGGTCCTGCTGAGGGAGCATCTGTCGCTGCCGCAGATCGTGGGCGGGGCACTGGTATTGACGGGGGCGTTCATCGCCCAGTCCCAGGCGCCCAAGGCGCCTTCCGGACCGGTCGCCTCCGGTGGCGGTAGCGGCGGTGTCTCCGACGGTACGGGGCCCGCGGACGCGTCCGCGGAGCCCGCCGTCCCGTCCGCCCCCGCCGTTTCGTCCGCCGCGCACCCCGAAGCGGCCGGACCCGGCCCCGCGGGCCGGATCCCGGGCGCCGAAGGGGAGTTGTCGGCCGACCGCTCCTGAGCATAGGGTCGCGATCATGCATTCGACCGTGCTTCCGCCTCCCGCCCGCTGACGCGGGCGGCGCCCTTCTCCGACGAGGACCGGGCCCGGGATGTCCCCGGGCGGTCCGTCGCTGCCCGCGTTCCGTGCAGAGCGACGACCTCATCCCGTACTTCCTCCACGGAGACCTCACGTGTCGAACTCCTCGTCCCTCCCTGCCGTCGGCGTGCCCGGACCGGTGTCCCCGGTCCTTCCGGACCCCGGATCCGGGCCCGCCGGGGCGCGCCCCGCACCCGGCGTACCGTCCGTCGGGCGGAGCCTGCTCTGTCTGATCGTCGCGGGCCTCGCCTGGGGCACCGCGGGCGCTGCCGCGTCCCTGGTGTTCGCCGCGGGCGGGCCCGGGCCGCTGTCGCTCTCCTTCTGGCGCTGCGCCGGAGGACTGCTTCTGCTGCTGGGGGTGCTGGCGCTGCGGCGCCGCAGCCGGCCGGGCGGCGCCACCCCCGTGACCCGGCCGGAGTCCCGCGGCCGCAGGCTGGTACGGCTGCTCGGCACCGGTATCGGGCTCACCGTCTTCCAGAGCGCCTACTTCGCGGCCGTCCAAGCGACCGGACTCGCGGTGGCCACCGTCGTCACCCTGGGAGCCGGGCCGGTACTGATCGCCGCCGGGGCCCGCGCGCTGCTGGGGGAGCGGCTCGGCGCTGGCGGGACGGCCGCCGTCGGCGGCGCGCTCGCCGGTCTCGCGGTGCTGGTGCTGGGCGGCGGGAACGGCACCGTACGCACCTCCGGGGTGCTGCTCGCGCTGCTCGCCGCCGCGGGCTATGCGGCGATCACCCTGATCGCTCGCGGGCTCGGCCGCTCGGGCGGCTCCGACCCGGTGACCACGACCGCCTGGTCCTTCGGTGTCGGCGCGGTCTGTCTGCTGCCCCTCGCCCTCGCCGAGGGGTTCTTCCCCACGACCGGCGACCCGCTGCGCGTCCTGTTGCTGCTGGGGTACGTGGCGGCGGTGCCGACCGCGCTGGCGTACGTCCTCTACTTCGTCGGGGCGGCCGCGGTCCGGGCCGCGACCGTATCGGTGGTGATGCTGCTGGAGCCGGTGAGCGCGGCCGTCATGGCCACCGCCTTCCTCGGCGAGGAACTGACCGGCGCGACAGTCCTCGGGACGCTGCTGCTGCTCACCGCGGTCGTGGGGCTCGCCAGGACGGAATCCCGCCCGGGCCGCGTCCGCCGGTAGCGGCGGTACGGATCCGGGCGCGCCCCGGGCCCGCGGGCGGTCCGGTTCGGACGGTGGTACGTGCGCTATCCGGCCGGACGCGCTCCCCGTGCCGGGGCCGCGGGTGGTCCGGCCCCGGTGGTGACGGGGGCGGGGCCGGGTCTTCGCGGCGGCGGCGTACCCGTCCCGGCGGATGCCCGAGGGGGTCCGGTCCCGGAGTGACCCGCCGCCGTATCGCGGCGGTCCTGCCTTCGGCCCGGGGGCGGGCCCGACGGCGTGGGCGAGGACCCCGGACGCCGGACGGAGGCGGTCGGCCGCCTCTGTGGGCCGTGTCCCGGTGCCCGGCCCCGGTGGCCGCGGGCCGGGGCCGGTCCCGGCGGTCTGCGCGGCTGGTGCGCCGCTCGCGCGGTCCCGCAGCGGCGGCCCCGCCCGGTGCGGGCGAGGGCCGTTGCTGTCCCGGTCCCCGGCTCGCCCGGCCGTCCCCGCCCGGCCGGGCCGGGTGCCCGGGGGCGTCCTCAGCCCATCGGGAGATACGGCGGCAGCCCGACGGACGGCGCGAGATCGTCGGCGGGAACCGGGGCGCCGTACTCCCGGTGGACCGGCACCACACCCGTCCAGTAGGGCAGTTCCAGATCCTCCGGATCGTCGTTGGGGCCGCCGCTGCGGGTCTTCGCCGACACCTCTTCGAGGTCGAGCCGCAGGACCGCGGTCGCCGCGGCCTCCTTGGCGTTCGCCGGGCGCGAGTCGGCGGAACGGCCCGGGACCGCGTGGTCGACCAGGGCGTCGAGCGCCGCCAGCTTCTCCGCGGGGTCGGTGACCTGGCGGGCGATGCCGTGGACCATGACCGAGCGGTAGTTGACCGAGTGGTGGAAGGCGGAGCGCGCCAGCACCAGGCCGTCGAAACGGGTGACGGTCAGACAGACCGGGAGACCGGGGTCCTCGCCGCCCGCCGCCCGCAGCGGACGGGAGCCGGTGGAGCCGTGGACGTACAGCCGTTCGCCGACCCGTGCGTACAGCGTCGGCAGTACGACCGGGCGGCCGTCGCGGATGAACCCGAGGTGGCAGACGCAGTCGTCGTCGAGTATCGCGTGGACCGTCTCGCGGTCGTACGCGGCGCGCTCCCGGCTGCGGGTGGGCACGGTGAATTCGGTCGGGGCATAGCCGTCCGGGACCGGGGGGACGACGACGGGTGCGGCATCCGACATGACAACTCCATTGCACTAGTGCATAATGCTGTTTGTGCTAGGAGAATATCGGATCGTGGGGCGTCGCGCATCGGAGATCGCGGCCAGCGTGGAGCGCGGTGTCGCCGAGGGGGCGCTGGAGCCCGGGCAACTCCTTCCGCCGATGCGGGAGTTGGCCGAGGTCCTCGGAGTGAATCCGAATACCGTCGCCGCGGCCTACCGGACCCTGCGCGAGCGGGGAATCATCGAGACGGCGGGCCGCCGGGGCAGCCGGGTGCTGCCCCGGCCGGTCAGTACGGCGCGAGGCGCGCTCCGGGTCGAAGCGCCGCCCGGTGTACGAGACGTCAGCGAGGGCAACCCGGACCCGGCGCTGCTGCCGCCGCTGGAGGAGGCACTCGCGGCGGCCGCCCGGGCCGGGCGGAGCGGCCCGCACTACGGCCTCTACGGGGGCCCTACCGTCACACCCGAGCTGGCCCGGCTCGCCCGTGAGGCCCTGGATGCCGACGGGGTCCCGGCCGGGCCCGTCGCGGTCGCCTCGGGCTCCCTCGATGTCATCGAACGCGTACTCGCGGCACATCTGCGGCCCGGGGACCGGGTCGGTGTCGAGGATCCGGGCTGGGGCAATCTGCTCGACCTGGTCCCGGCGCTGGGGCTGCGCACGGTGCCCCTGCCCGTCGACGACGAGGGGCCGCTGCCGGACGGCGTGGCCCGGGCGCTCGCCGAGGGGGTCCGGGCGGTCGTCGTCACCGCCCGGGCGCAGAACCCGACCGGTGCCGCGGTGAGCGGGCCGCGCGCCCGGGCGCTGCGCGCCGTCCTCGCCGCCGCGCCGGACACCCTGCTCATCGAAGACGATCATGCGCACGGCATCGTCGGCCTGCCGCTGCACCCCCTTGCCGGGGTCACGGACCACTGGGCGTTCGTCCGGTCCACGGCCAAGGCCTACGGCCCCGATCTGCGGACCGCCGTCTTCACCGGTGACCCGGTCACCGTCGACCGGGTCACCGGGCGGCAGTTCGTCGGTCCGGGCTGGGTCAGCCGGCTGCTCCAGTCGGCCGTGGTCCATCTCTGGACCACGGGGGCGGTCGACCCGGCCGGGGTGGCCGCGGAGTACGGGAGGCGCCGCGACGGTCTGGTGGCCGCCCTGGCCCGGCGGGGCGTCACGGCCCACGGGCGGAGCGGGATGAACGTCTGGGTGCCGGTCGCCGACGAGACCGGGACGGTGGCCCGGCTGCTCCAGGCGGGCTGGGCGGTCGCCCCCGGGGCGCGCTTCCGGACCGCGGCCCCGCCGGGCATCCGGATCACCGTCTCCTCGCTGACCGAGGCCGATACGGAACCGCTGGCGGACGCCGTCGCCGATGCCGTCGGACCGGTGCCGCGGCGGAGCTACGGCTGACGGGCGGGGTGCGCCGCGCCGGACGCCGCCCGGTAACGGCCGGCCGCCTCCGGGGCTCCCCGGCCGTCCCGGCCGGGGAGCCCGCCGGGACCGCCGTGGCCGCCGTGGCCGGTGGGACCGTCATGGTCTCCACGGCCCCCCGGCCGGAGCAGCCGCCGTTGCTCCGGCGCCGGCACCGTCGGCCGGACGGACCGCTACGGCCGTTGGGGCGGTTGCTAGGTCGCCGCCGGGCGCTGCTCCGGCTGCGGCACCGTCCCCGGGAATCGCCGTGGCCGCCCCGACCGGAGCGGCCGCTCCCGCCGCAAGGACCCCGGAGACCGGAGACGCCGTCGTCGCGGTGGCCCCGGGCGGAACCGGCCCGGGGGACCGGCCGGACTCCGCCGCGCCCGGAGCGGCCGCCTCGCCCGCGAGCGCCGCCCCGCCGCCCCGGGCCACCGGGACGGACGCTCTGCCCGCCGTCCGCGGCCGGGACTGGCTCAGCGCGGCCCCCGCGATGATCACCAGCGCGCCCACCGGGGTGTTCCAGCTCAGATGCTCGCCGAGGACGGTGACGCCCGCGACCGTCGCGATGACCGGGGTGAAGTACGTGACCGTCTGGGCCGTCGTCGGCCCGACCTCGGCGACCAGCCCGTACTGCACGAGCATCGCGAGGCCCGTGGCCAGCGCCCCCAGCGCCGCGACCGACAGCAGCGGCACCGTCGGGAACGATGTCGGGAAGCCGGCGAACAACGGGGTGACCACGGCGAGCTGGACCGTGGCGATCAGGAGCTGGCCGGTGGTCAGCGACAGATTCGAGTGGCGGTTCCCCGCCAGTGTGCGGCGGATGTAGATCCAGCCGACCGGGTAACTCAGGGACGCCAGCAGTGCCATCGCGGTGCCGGACGGGGCGATCCCGGCGAAGCCCTGCCAGGCGCCCAGCACCGTGAGCACCCCGAGGAAGCCGAGGCTCAGCCCGGCCACCCGGCGCCGGGTCGGCCGGTCCTCGGAGAGCGCGACCAGCGAGAGGACCATGCCCCACAGCGGTGAGGTCGCGTTGCAGATCGCCGCCAGCGCCGACGGGATCGTCTCCTGGGAGTAGGCGAACAGGGAGAACGGCAGGGCGTTCAGCAGGAACGCCGAAACCGTCAGATGCAGCCAGGTCCACCCGCCGCGGGGCAGCCCCTCCCGCCGCACCGCGAGCGCCACGGCCAGCACCGCCGTACCGAAGACGAGCCGCCCCAGGGTCACCTGGAACGGGGCGAACCCCTGGGTGCCGACCTTGGTGAGCAGAAAGCTGAAGCCCCAGACGGCGGAGAGAAAGGCGAAGCGCAGCCGCCAGTCCACCCGGGAGCGGCGGGGAAGGGCCGGCGGGGTGGTGGAGGGGGCGGTGGACGCCCGGGCCGCGGTGGTCATGGGATCTACTGTCCCGCCCGGAATCTCGTAGCACAAGTGAGAATTTCTTCGCTGTTTGGATTAGCATTGCTTACATGTTGAATCTGGAGCGCCTGCGGACCCTGGACGCCCTCGCCCGCCACGGATCGGTCAGCGCCGCCGCCGAGGGGCTGCACGTCACGACCTCCGCCGTCTCCCAGCAGCTCTCCAAACTGGAGCGGGAGGTCGGGCAGCAACTGCTCGCCAGGAACGGGCGCGGGGTGCGGCTCACCGACGCCGGACGGCTGCTCGCCGACCACGCCGCCCGGATCCTGTCCCAGGTCGAGCTGGCCCAGGCCGATATCGAGGCACAGCGCGGCCAGGTGGTCGGGGAGGTGCGGGTCGCCGCCTTCCCGACGGCGGCCCGGGGGCTGTTCCCCGGGATGATCTCGGCGCTCCGCGAGGGCCACCCCGATCTGCGGGTACGGACCCGGGAGACCGAGCCCGAGGACGGTATCCGCGGGGTCGTCCGGGGCGACTACGACCTCGCCGTCGTCCTGGACTGGAGCAACAAGCGGCTGCCCGTCCCCGGCGGGCTGGCCCAGGTCCATCTCCTCGACGACGCCCCCGATATCGCCATGCCCGCCGGGCATCCGCTGGCGGACCGGGCGGAGGTCGGTCTGGAGGACTTCGCGGACGACGACTGGGTGTCCTGGCCGGAGGGCGAGTTCTGCCACGAGTGGCTGACGTTCACCCTGCGCTCACGCGGTATCGAGCCGCGCATCCCGCATCTGGCGGGGGAGCACCACACCCAGCTGGCGCTGATCGCCGCCGGCTGCGGGGTCTGTGTGACGCCCCGGCTGGGGCGCGGCCCGGTGCCGGAGGGCGTCGTGCTCGTTCCCGTACGCCGTCGGGTGCTCCGCCATGTGTACGCGGTCTGGCGCACCGACGCCGACCGGCGGCCGTCCATCCGGGCCACGGCGCGGGCGCTGGCCGATGCCGCGGCGGCCCTGGAGGCGGGTCCCGGGGCGGGATGACGGGGTGACGGGGTGGAGGGGGGCGCGGGGTGTCGAGGGCGCGGAGCGGCGGCGGGCGTACGGATCCGGCACCCGCCGCCGACGCGCGCCGCGCCCGCTCCGGCCCCGTCGCGCCCGTACGGGCTGTACCGCCTCTGGGGAAGTCCCGCTCCGGGCCGTCGTGTTCGCCCCCGGCTTTCCCGCCTCGCGGAAGCCCCGCTCCGGGGGCGGCGCCGGGGCTGCCGGTGACGGTCCTGCCGCGCGGGCCGGCCTCGGGCGCCGTCATGCCCGCCCCGGCCCTCCCGCCTTGCGGAAGTCCCATGACACGATCGTGTCGGGAGTGAGCCGCAGCCAGGCGTGACGGCCGTCGTGCGGCATCGCGCCGAGGCCGAAGTTCTTCCGCGCGAACAGCCGCTCCGGCTCCCGCAGTTCCGCGCAGGGTTCGCCGGTGCGCGGGGCCTCGCCGACCGGGACCACCGACCCGGACAGTTCCACGCCGCGGAGTTCCCCGTACTCCTCGCCGTCGTCCACCAGGACCGCGATCCGGGGATCGTGCCGCAGATCCGTCCAGCGGCGGCTGCGCACCAGCGAGTACAGCCAGAGCGATGTGCCGTCCCAGGCGTACCAGAGCGCGCCCGCGTGGGGGCGGCCGTCCGGTGAGACGGTCGCCGCCCGGCAGGTGCGCCGTCCGGCGAGGAAGGTGTCGATCTCCCCGGGGGTCATCATGATCCGGCGGCCCCGCCGCTGCGTCGCCGCGGGCCCGTGCCGCTCGGGCATGCCGTCACCCGCCCCTTCCGCCCGTACGTCGCGTCCGGGCTTGATGTCTGACGAAGTGTCAGGAATCATGGGCGCTCCGCGCCGGCGGCGCAAGAGTGCCGCGGCGCGGCGGCCGCCGCGGGCCCCGCGGGCGCCCCGTACGCGGTGGAGGGGGTCCGATGCCGTCCGGCGAATCCGTTTCCGGCAGCGCGGCGGGCGACCGGCTGGCGCGGCTGCTCGACCCGGCCGGCACCGTCCTGCTCACCGTCGAGTGCCAGCGCGGTGTGGTGGGGGAGCCGAGCGCCCTGCCCGAACTCGCCGCGGAGGTCCGGCGCTCCGGCGTCCTCGGCCGGATCGCCGCGCTGGCCGCGGCCGCGCGCGCCGCGGGCGTCCAGGTCGTGCACGCGGTGGCCGAACGCCGTCCCGACGGGCGCGGCGCCAACCGGAACGCCCCGCTCTTCCGGGCCCTCGCGCACCTCCCCGTACAGCAGCACCCAGGCACCCCGGCCGTCGAACTCGCGCCACCCGTCGAAGCCGCGGCCGGTGATCTCGTGGTCCGGCGGCTGCACGGTCTTTCGCCGCTCGCCGGGACCGGGCTCGATCCGCTGCTGCGCAATCTCCGCTGCCGGACCCTGCTGGTCACCGGGGTGTCGGCGAATATCGCCGTCCCGAACACCGTGTTCGACGCGGTCAACCTCGGGTACGCGGCCGTGGTGCCGCGGGACGCGATCGCGGGAGTGCCGGCCGACTACACCCCCGCGGTCCTCCGCCATACGCTCGCGCCCGTCGCCACCCTCACCACCTGCGAGGCGGTACGGGCGGCCTGGCGGCCGCGCGTTCCGTGACGACCTACGCCAGCACGATGGAATCGCCCTCCTGCCGTACCGCGGCCGGTGCCAGCGGGCGGGGCGCGGGGCCGCCCTTCACACTGCCGTCGGACGCGTCGAACAGGCTGTTGTGGCAGGGGCAGACGATGACGTTGTTCTCGACGCCCCGCACGGCACACCCCTGATGCGTGCACTTGGCGGAGAACGCCTTGAACTCGCCCTTCACGGGCTGGGTGATCACGACGTCGCCGACCACCTTGCCGCCGCCCTCGGGGATGTCGGCCGCCTTCGCCAGTACCTTGCCGCCGGGGGAGCCGCCCTCCGGAGCGCCGCCCGTGGTGCCGCCGGTGCCTCCCGCGCTCCTGTCGCCGCCGCCGGACGGGCCGTCGTCCGATCCGCACGCCGTCAGCGCGACCGCCAGACCGGCCCCGCCCACCGCGGCGACGACGGTCCTGCGGCAGACGGTACGGGGCTCCTGCTGTGATCCGGACATCTCTGTGCGCTCCTTCTGGTCACGGTCCCGCGGGCCGGAGCGCCGGAGAGCGGCGCGGCCCGTGCGAGTGAGTACGTGCCGCGCCCCCGGAGGGTTCACCCGCCGCCCCGCCCGGCCGCGGGGGCACGGACCGCCGGGCCCGTCAGGCGCCGAGCGCCTCCCGCAGGAACCCGGCCTCCCTCAGCAGCAGTCCCGCTGCCTGCTCCTCCCGCACCACCCGGTGACCGGCGCCCGGCAGCGGCAGCACCTGATGCTCCCGGCCCGCGGCCAGCAGCGCCGACGAGAACCTCAGCAGATGCGCGAAATGGACGTTGTCGTCCGCCGTGCCGTGCGCCAGCAGCAGCGGACGGGTGAGCAGATGGGCGTACGGCACCAGGGAACTGCGCTCGTACGCCTCCGGGAAGACGTCCGGGTGCCCGAGGAACCGTTCCTCCCAGTGGGTGTCGTACAGCCGCCGGTCGGTCGGCGCCGCCCCCGCGACGGCCGCGTGGAAGACGTCCGGTCGGTGCAGCACCGCGGCCGCCGCCAGATAGCCGCCGTACGACCAGCCGCGGATGCCGACCCGGCCGAGGTCGAGCTCCGGCCGCTGCTCCGCCGCCGCGTGTACGGCGTCCACCTGGTCCTCCAGTGCCGGTCCCAGCCGGTCGCCGCGTACCGCCTTCTCCCACTCCCGGCCGCGGCCCGGCGTGCCCCGGCCGTCGGTGACGAGCACCGCGAAGCCCTGCTCGGCGAACCACCGGGCGGTGTACGTCCACCAGGCGCGGGCCCGCAGCACCAGCTGCATCCCGGGGCCGCCGTACGGGCTCAGCAGCACCGGCAGCGGCCCGGAGCCGGCCTCGTACCAGGACGGCAGATACAGGGACGACCGCAGCAGGCGCTCGCCCAGGAGCAGCGGTACCGGTGCCGGGTCGAAGCCGGGTTCCGCGGTGAGCACCGCGATGCCGCCGTCCGGTACGCCGCCGCGGAGCACGGTGACCGTCCGGCCGGATTCGGTGAGGCCGTCGAGGACGACGGTGTCCCCGCCGACGGCCGCGGTGTGCACCCCGGGCTCCCGGCTGACCCTGGTGAACCCTTCCTCCGGACCGTACGACCAGACATGGACCTCGCTCGGCTCGTCGCTCGCGGTGAACCACAGCCGGTCGCCGTCCGCGCCGACGAACTCCCGGACATGGAGGGCGGCGGGGGAGAGGTCGCCGCCGATCCGCAGCCCCCGCCTGCCGTCGCGGGCATGGGCGGTGACGGCGACCGGGGTGCCCGCGGGGGTACGGCCCGGGGCGCCGGGCAGCAGATCGACCCACGCCGCGTCCCGCACCCGGTCCAGCGGCTCGGCTGCGCCGGTCACCGGGTCGACGGCCAGCAGCCATACGGAGCGCTGGTCCCGGGTCTGCACGGTGACCAGGGGCCCATGCGGGTCCCAGCGCGCGTCCGTCACATACTCGAAGGCCCGGTCGGTCCACTCGCCGGGCTCGTGCGACTCCGGATCGGCGGCCGCGGGCAGCGCCACATCGGTCCGGCCGCCCTCCGGCCGCAGGACGTGCAGCGACAGCCGGGCGTTGGCTGTCCCCGCCACCGGGTACTTCACGGCCCGCGGCGGCCGGGCCGGATCCGCCGGGTCGTGGACGTACCACGTCGCCACGGGCGACAGATCGGCCCGCATGGCCAGCAGCGCGTCCCCCGCGGGCGACCACCAGTAGCCGCGGGACCGCCCGATGGACTCCGCCGACGCATGGTCCGACAGACCGTAGGTCACCTCGGGCGTCTCCGGACCGGCCAGCAGCCGGTCATCACTGCCGTCGGGCCGCACGGCACGCAGCGCGCCGCCGGTGACATAGGCGATCCACGCACCGTCGGGTGAGGGACGGGGGTCGACGACCGGGCCCGCCGTGGCGATCGTCCAGGCCCCACCGCCGTCGGTCCGCACCGCCCGGAGGACACCCCCGAGAGCGAAGACGGCGAGCCGGACCGCGGCGTCGGTGGCGTACGAGACGATCCCCGACACCGCTGTCCGGGCCCGCTCGCGGCGGATCCGCTCCGCCTCCGGAATCGCTTCTTCAGGATCGTCGTGCTCGTCGGAGCCGAGGGGATCGGCCAGGATGCGCTCCCGCCCCGCCTCGTACAGCCAGAGCCTCGCGACCGGGTCGGTGCCCGAGGTGCCGCGGACGAAGAGGACCCGGGAACCGTCCGGAGCGACGGTGAACCGCTCCGGCGTACCGAGGGAGAAGCGCCGGGTACGGGCGAACAGACGGGGGAATCCGGGCAGTACGGGGGCGGCGGGGCGGCGGCCGGACGCGGCGCCGTTGCTGTGGGAGGCCATGGGGGATCCTGCGCAGCCCCCGGCGCCGCGCCGCAACCCGGTTTCCCCGGCTTCCGGTCCGTCACCCCCGGTCCGTCACCCCCGGCGTGCCGCGACCGGCCCGCCACCCGGGGCTCCTGTGTTCCGCCCGGATAGGGCCGCCGGATCCGGGCATGATGGGAGGTGCGGCGACGAGGAGGCGGAAGTGGCGGACGGTCTTTCCGGGGCGTGCCCCCCGATGAACCCCGCCGTACGCGAGACGTACGGACCGGCCGATCTGGGCGCGGAGCCGATCTTCGGCGGGGGTTTCATCAACTTCGGCTACTGGAAGGCGGTCGACCTTGCCCGGCCGCTGACCGAGACGGAGCGGATCCGCAGCCAGCAGGACCTCTACCGGCATGTCCTGGACGCCGCCCGGCCGTCGGCCCGGGACCGCCTGCTGGAAGTGGGCTGCGGACTCGGCCAGGGATGTGCCCTGGTCCTGGCGGAGTACGGGCCCGCCGCGGTCACCGGTCTGGACATCCACCCCGAGCAGCTGCGGCGGGCCCGCACCGCGCAAGCGGACCTGCTCGCCCGGGAACCGGACCGGCTCCGGTTCGCCGAGGGAGCAGCCGAGCGGATCCCGGCCGGGGACGGCACGTACGACGTCGTCATCAGCGTCGAGGCCGCCCAGCACTTCCCGGACCTCACCGCCTTCGCGGCGGAGACGGCCCGGGTGCTCCGTCCCGGCGGCCGCGCCGCCGTGGCCAGCTTCTTCACCGTGGACGACGCCCCGACTGCCCCGGCCGAACTGGCCGAGCTGCTGGAGACGTACGCCGGCGGTCTCGACCTCGCCCGCCCGGTGGCGGCCCTCGCGGACGCCTTCACGGCCGCCGGCCTCACCGGTGTACGCACCGAACCGATCGGCACCCACGTCTGGCCGGGCTGGGACCGCTGGCTCTCCCACTGGTGGGCCGAGGGCACCTGGCCCCGCAACTTCCTCCGCGCCTACGAGCGCGGGCTCCTCGACTACTACCTGGTCACGGCGGCGCGCTGAGCCAGGCCCGGCGGGCCGGGGGAGGGCGTGGCGCCGTCGAATCGGCAAGGCGACGTGTCGACTACCGCCCCTGCTGATTGCTTCCGGAGTCCGGCGGCGAGGAGTTCCGTCCAGGCCGGCGTTACTGCCGGCCCCGGCCTCCGGCGAGGCGGACAAGTGCCTCCGTGGGCCGGCAGAGCCCGTCGAGCAGCGGATGGAAGGCGACGAAGTAGTGGGCGCTGACCCGGCCCCGCTCCTTGTCGAGAATCTGCGGGGCCTCATCGCGGTAGATATGGCGGAGGTACCGGCGGCGGATGGGCGCTCCTGCCAGGAGCAGCACGGGTGAGGAGATGAGAAGGGCAAGCGAGATCAGTGCCCTCACGGCCTTGATCCCGGCTCTCTCGGATCTCGTCTCGTATCGCATGCGCTCCAGTGTGCCGCCCCCCGTTGTGGCCCGTGAGCCCGCACCGCGCGGCCGGGTGCCGTCGCCTCCTCGCGCGGCTCTCCGGAGCCGCCCGGTGGGACCGGTCCGGCCGTACGGTGCCACCCGCGCTGCGGATTCGCCCGGAGCCGTGCCGTATAGCCTGGGGAAATGCTGACCGAAGTCACAGCGACCCGCTATGTCACCCCCCTGCGAGAAGGCGGCTCGCTCCCCGGGATCGTCGAGGCCGATGATCTCGGTACGTACGTGGTGAAGTTCACCGGCGCCGGGCAGGGGCGCAAGACGCTCGTCGCGGAGGTGATCTGCGGGCAGCTCGCGCGGCGGCTGGGGCTGCGGATTCCCGAGCTGGTCACCGTGCAGCTCGATCCCGTCATCGGGCTCGGCGAGCCCGACCAGGAGGTGCAGGAGCTGCTGAAGGCCAGCGGCGGGCTCAATCTGGGCATGGACTATCTGCCGGGTTCCCTCGGGTTCGACCCGCTCGCCTACGAGGTCGGGCCGGCCGAGGCCGGGCGGGTCGTCTGGTTCGACGCCCTGATCAACAATGTCGACCGTTCCTGGCGCAACCCCAACATGCTGGTCTGGCACGGCGACCTCTGGCTCATCGACCACGGCGCGACCATGATCTGGCACCACAACTGGCCGGGCGCAGCCGCCTCCGCGGCCAAGCCGTACGACGCGTCCGACCACGCCCTCGCGCCCTTCCGGCCGGACATCGCGGCGGCCGCCGCCGAACTCGCCCCCCTCGTCACGGAGGAACTGCTGGCCGGGATCGTGGCCGAGGTGCCCGACGAATGGCTGGTCGACGAGCCCGGATTCGCCACCACCGACGAGGTACGCGCCGCCTACACGGCCGCCCTGCTGTCGCGAGCGGCCGGCATTCACGAACGGATCACCTTGAACGCACCTTCGAAGCCCCGGCCCTCCCAGGCGCCCGGCTGGCTGGTCGGACGGCTCCCGGTCACCGGCCGCGGTGAGCGCCCGGCGGGTACCGGCACGGAAGGCGCGGGCGCATGAGCGAGCGGGTCGTCTTCGAGTACGCGCTGCTGCGGGTGATCCCGCGGGTCGAGCGCGGGGAGTGCTTCAACGCGGGCGTCGTGCTCTACTGCCGGGCCCGGTCGTTCGTCGGCGCGCTCACCCATCTGGACGAGGTGAAGCTGAAGGCGCTCGCCCCGGACGCCGACGCGACGGGCGTCCGGGCCGCCCTGCACGCGGTCGAGGGGGTCTGCGGCGGCGGTGACGGCGCCGGGCAGGCCGCCGGGGACGATCCGGGCCGCCGCTTCCGCTGGCTGGTGGCGCCCCGGTCCACGGTCGTCCAGCCCGGTCCGGTCCACACCGGGCTGACCGCCGACCCGGAGGCCGAACTCGCCCGCCTGCTGGAGCTGCTGGTGCGGTGAGCCCGCCGGCCCCCAGCCCGCCGGCCGTCGGCCCCGGGGCCCGGACGATCGGCCGGACGGCCGACGGGCCCGCCCCGGCGCACCCGGTGGGCCGTTGACACCGGGTGCCGCTGCTTCTAGCGTCACGTCTGCGCAAAGGTACTAAGCGGTCGCTCACGCGGGCGTCGTACGCCCCGGAGGCGGAACGGACCCCGTCCGGAACGGGACGGGACCGGCCCCGGGGCGCCCGGGCGGGCGTCATCCAGGGCGAGGAGAAGCAGCATGTCCACCACCGAGCAGCGCGTCGCCGTCGTGACCGGGGCCGCACGCGGCATCGGCGCCGCCACCGCGGTCAGGCTGGCGGCCGACGGCCGCGCCGTCGCCGTACTGGACCTCGACGAAGCGGCGTGCGAGGAGACCGTGGAGAAGATCGTCGCGGCGGGCGGCCGGGCGCTCGCCGTCGGCTGCGACGTCTCCGACGCCGCCCGGGTGGAGGCCGCCGTCGGCCGGATCGCCGCGGAGCTGGGCCCGCCGGTCGTACTCGTCAACAACGCGGGTGTCCTGCGGGACAATCTGCTCTTCAAAATGTCCGAGTCCGACTGGGACACGGTAATGAACGTGCATCTGAAGGGCGCGTTCCTGATGGCGCGCGCCTGCCAGAAGCACATGGTGGACGCCGGGTTCGGGCGGATCGTCTCGCTCTCCTCCTCCTCGGCGCTCGGCAACCGGGGCCAGGCCAACTACTCGGCCGTGAAGGCGGGGCTCCAGGGGTTCACCAAGACCCTCGCCAAGGAGCTGGGCAAGTTCGGCATCACCGCGAACGCGGTCGCCCCCGGGTTCATCGCGACCGAGATGACCGCGCAGACCGCCGCCCGGGTCGGTATGGGCTTCGAGGACTTCCAGGCGGCCGCGGCGAGTCAGATCCCGGTGCAGCGCGTCGGCCGCCCCGAGGACGTCGCCGGTGCCATCGCCTTCTTCGCCGCCGACGACGCCGGATTCGTCTCCGGTCAGGTGCTGTACGTGGCCGGCGGACCGCTCGACTGACGGGAGACCGGCACATGGTGGCGAACGGGAACGAGAACGGGAACACGCAGGGGAGCGGCGCGGCGGACCCGCCGGCGGCCGACAGCGGACGGGTCGCCCTGGTCACCGGCGCCAGCCGGGGCATCGGGTACGCGGTCGCCGAGGCGCTGGTGGCCCGTGGCGACCGGGTCTGCATCACCGGCCGGGGCGAGGAGGCGCTCCGGGAGGCGGTGGAGCGGCTCGGCCCCGGCCGGGTGATCGCCGTGCCCGGCCGGGCCCATGACGAGCGGCACCGGGCGGCCGCCGTCGACCGCACCATGGAGGTGTTCGGCCGGATCGACTTCCTGGTCAACAACGCGGGCACCAACCCGGTCTACGGACCGCTCGCCGATCTCGACCTGGAGGTCGTGCGCAAGGTCTACGAGACCAATGTGCTCTCCGCCCTCGGCTTCGCGCAGCGGACCTGGCACGCCTGGCAGCGCGAGCACGGCGGCGCGATCGTCAATATCGCCTCCGTCGCCGGGCTGGCCCCCTCGCCCTTCGTCGGCGCCTACGGGATGAGCAAGGCGGCCATGGTCAATCTGACCCTCCAGCTGGCCCACGAGTTCGCCCCCGGGGTCCGGGTGAACGCCATCGCCCCGGCCGTCGTGCGGACCCGGTTCGCCCGGGCGCTGTACGAAGGCCGTGAGGCCGAGGCGGCCGCGGCCTACCCGCTGGGCCGGCTCGGAGTGCCCGGGGACATCGGCGGCGCGGCAGCTTTTCTCACATCTTCGCAATCGGACTGGATCACAGGGCAGACGCTCGTGGTCGACGGAGGTATCTTCCTCACAGCCGGAGTGCATTGAGGTACGCCGCGCCGCGCGGCGCCGACCGATCAAGTGCCCTGCCGGGATCCCGAGCCGACCCGGTGGGGCACTGCGGTAGGGTCTGCCGATCCCGGCCGAAAGAGGAGCGTGCGCACGTGTTCTACCGGAACTCTCTGCGAGGCGCGGGGGCCCTGGCGTCCATCTCCCTGCTGGCGGGATGCGGGCTGTTCTCCGACGCCGAGGCGGACGGGAAGGGGAAGGTCACCGTCGGGACGGTCAGCGAGCCGTCGACTCTCGACCCCGCCGCCGCGTACGACGGCTCCTGGGAGCTCTACCGGAACGTCTTCCAGACTCTGCTGAGCTTTCCGACCGGGAGCACGACGCCCCAGCCCGACGCCGCGAACTGCAAGTTCGCCGATACGGCCAACAGGGTCTACACCTGCGAGCTGCGCAAGGACATGACCTTCTCCAACGGGGAGAAGCTGGACGCCGAGGCCGTCAAGCACACCGTCGACCGGATCCGGAAGATCAACGCGAAGACCGGTCCGCAGGCGCTGCTGGGCTCCCTGGCCTCGGTGGACATCAGCGGCAGCCGGAAGGTGACCTTCCGGCTCAAGTCCTCCGACGCCACGTTCCCGTTCATCCTGGCCACGCCCGCCCTCTCGCTGGTGCCGCCGGGCGAGTACCCCGCGGACAAGCTGCGCGACGACGGGAAGCTCACCGGCTCGGGCCCGTACGTCCTCAAGAAGTACGCCAAGGGGGACCGGGCCGAGCTGGGCCGGAACGGCTCGTACAAGGGGTTCGCCCAGCGCAGGAACGATTCGGTGACCATCCGGTACTTCAAGGACTCGGCCACGATGGTCAAGGCGCTGGAGGACCGGAAGATCGACGTGACCTACCGCGGACTCTCCGCGGCGGAGGTCTCCGTACTCCAGCAGGGACTGCCCCGGCACAAGAGCCTCAGACTGGTGGAGTCGGTCGGCGCGGACATCCGCTACCTGGTCTTCAACGGCGACGACCCGGTGGCCGGGAAGCCCGCCGTACGCCGGGCGATAGCCCAGCTCATCGACCGCGGCAAGCTCGTCCACACGGTCTACCGGGGTACCGCGGAGCCGCTCTACTCGATGGTGCCCAAGGGGATCGCCGGGCACACCACGGAGTTCTTCGACGTCTACGGCGAGCCGGACAAGGAGAAGGCCCGCAAGATCCTGAAGAACGCGGACATCGACGAGCCCGTCGAGCTGGAACTCTGGTACACCACCGACCGCTACGGCGCCGAGACGGAGGCGGAGTTCACCGAGATCAAGCGGCAGCTCGAAGCCTCCGGGCTGTTCCGGGTGACCGTGCGCGGCAAGCCGTGGGCCGAGTTCCAGAAGGGGTACGCCGCCGGGCAGTACCCCGTCTTCGGACGCGGCTGGTTCCCCGACTTCCCCGACCCGGACAACTTCATCGCCCCCTTCGTCGGCGAGCGGAACGCCCTGAACACCCCGTACTTGAGCCCCAGGATCACCGGGACGCTGCTGCCGGAGTCGCGGCGCGAGGTCGACCGGGGCGCGGTCGCCCGCCAGTTCGCCGTGGCGCAGGAGATCATCGCCGCCGACGTCCGGCTGCTGCCGCTCTGGCAGGGCAAGCTCTATGTCGCCACCACGGAGGAGATCGGCGGTGCCGAGCGGGCCCTCGACCCGCAGACGGTGATGCAGCTCTGGGAGCTGTTCCGCAAGGGCAAGTGGTGACGCCCCGGGCCGCCCGGAGCCGCTGATTTCCGGACGGGCGGCCCCGTTGTCAGTGGTCCCCGGTAGGTTCTGTGTCCGGTAACGCAACACATTCCGGAGGTTCTTGACGTGTCCGACACCGACCTGCTGCCCGAGTCCTGGCGCGGCGTTCTCGGCGACGAGCTGCAGAAGCCCTACTTCAAGGAGCTGACCGAGTTCGTCGAGGAGGAGCGGGCCCGGGGGCCGGTCTTTCCGCCGCGCGAGGAGGTCTTCGCCGCCCTGGAGGCCACCCCGTTCGACAAGGTCAAGGTCCTCGTCCTCGGCCAGGACCCCTACCACGGCGAGGGACAGGGCCACGGTCTCTGCTTCTCGGTGCGGCCGGGGGTGAAGATCCCGCCGTCCCTGCGGAACATCTACAAGGAGATGGCGGCGGAGCTGGGCCTGCCCGTCCCGGACAACGGCTATCTGATGCCCTGGGCCGAGCAGGGAGTGCTGCTGCTCAACGCGGTGCTCACGGTCCGGTCCGGGGAAGCCAACTCCCACAAGGGCAAGGGCTGGGAGAAGGTGACGGACGCGGTGATCCGCGCGGTGGCCGAGCGGCCCGACCCGGCGGTCTTCGTCCTCTGGGGGGCCTATGCGCAGAAGAAGCTCCCGCTGATCGACGAGGAGCGCCACGTCGTGGTCAAGGGGGCGCACCCCTCGCCGCTGTCGGCGAAGAAGTTCTTCGGTTCGCATCCGTTCACGCAGATCAACGCGGCGGTCGCGGCACAGGGCCACGAGCCCATCGACTGGCGGATCCCCAACCTCGGCTGACCGGCTGACCGGCTGACCGGCTGGTTGGCCGACCGGTCGGCCGCCCGTCGTGCGGAACCCCGGCCGGGGTCCCGCACGACCGTCGCCGGTGGCGGGCCGGGCCGCCGGGCCCGGCCTGACGCGGATTTCCGCGCCGTGCGGTTACCGTCGCTCCCGGCGGAATCAGCGCCATCGCCGGGGCCGCCGCCCCGGCGCCGCACGGACGCGGGAGGCCGCGGTGACCCAGCAACAGGCTTTCGACGACGCCCTGACGACCCGGATCGGACAGGCCGCCATGCTGCTGCACGGCGGCGACCGGGAGGAGGCGCGGAACCGCTTCTCGGCCCTCTGGTCCGAACTCGGCGCGGGCGGCGAAGCCCTCCACCGCTGTACGCTCGCCCGCTATCTCGCGGACACCCACGACGACCCGGGCGACGCCCTCGCCTGGGATCTGCGGGCCCTGGCGGCCGCCGATACGGCACTGGACGGCCGGGCGGCGCCCGGAGCCGCGCGGGCGCTCCGCGCGCTCTACCCCTCGCTCCATCTCGATCTCGCCGCGGGCTATCTGCGGCTGCACCGCCCGGAACCGGCCCGGCTCCATCTCGGCCGGGCCCGCCGTGCCCTCGACGGCCTCGCCGGGGACGACAGCCATATGCGCCGGATCCGTACCGGCATCGAAGAACTGGCGCGGCGGCTCGACGAGCAGCCCGGCGGGCTCTGACCCCTGCGGACGGGGCGACCGGCGCCGCTTCTCAGCGGCGGGCGGCGTTGCGGCAGATCCTGGCCTGGGCGCTGTTCCGGCTCCAGCCGCCGTACGCCTCGGCCAGTCCGCAGACATCGGGGACGGCTCCCGGCGGCAGCGCGGGTGCCACGGGCCGGTTCCGGGGCCGCTCCGCGCGCTGCCGGGTGCCCTCCCGGACTGCGGCGGGCGGCCGCCGGTGCTCCGTCCGCGGCGGGGGAGCCGCCGGGCGCGCGCTCCGGGACGCGCTCGCGGAGGGCGCCGGGCCGGGCGGGCGGTCCAGCGACTCCAGCGCCGGCTGCCGGACGATCTGCGGATGGACCACCGCGGGCGGCGGCGCGGGGGCGGGCGCCGGGGGCACGGCCTCCGGGGTGCGGTGCGGCGCCACGGTCACACAGCCCGTGGCCGTGAGACCGAGAACGGCGCAGAGCGCCAGCGCGGTCAGGGCGGTGGTGGCGTTCGTCGTTCGCGGCACGCAGCCACTCTGCTGGGCCCGGGGGCGCGTTCGGCGCCGTACGCGCGCACGTTGCTCCGTACGAGTGACGGGCGACGGGCGACGGGCGACGGGCGACGAGTGGCGATGGTTAGTGTGCCGGTCATGTCTGATGATCTCCGAAGCGCCGGTCCGGCCCGCGAGGCCATGGCGAAGAGCGGGCGGTTGGCCGACCCGGGGTGGCTGGTGAACGGCGACCCGGCAAAAGTTCTGGCGGCACTCGACGGGGCCGCCGGGCGGGAGGAGTTGCGGGCGGCTGCCGTATACCGGACATCGGTGCATCTGCACCGCGACGCCGGTGCGGGAGCACGGCGGCAGCTGCTGGCGCTGGACGCGGCCCGTTACGGCGCCCCGGACCTGGCGGCGCGGATCGCATCGGTGCCGGTAGCCGGAGAATCCGCTCCGCGGTGGCGAGTGGAGTGGGCCACCGGCTCCCGGCTCGACCCCCGGCTCCGGAATGTGCTCACCACCCATGGAGAGGTGCAGGGGCTGGCCGCGGCGGTGGTCGACGGGCGGCCCGTCGCCGTTGCCGGAGGTGCGGACGGGACGGTGCGGGTGTGGGACCTGATCGGCGGTCGGCCCGTCGGTGAACCGCTCACCGGACACACCGGCCGGGTGAAGGCGGTGGTGACGGCAGAGATCGACGGTCGCGCCCACGCCGTCACCGGCAGCGACGACACCACGGTACGCATCTGGGATCTGGCTGCCGGCCGACCGGTCGGCGAACCCCTCACGGGTCACACCTGCGCTGTACGTGGGGTGGCAGCTCTGGTGATCGACGACCGCCCGCACATCGTCGGCAAGGGCGGTGACGAGGTGCGGGTGTGGGATCTGACCACAGGTGAGCAGGTGAGCGAAGTTTTTGTGGGCGACTGCGCGGATACGGTGGCGGCGGCGGTGGTCGACGGGCGTCCCGTTGCCGTCACCGGCGGCGGTGAAGACGGAGTGACGCGGATATGGGACCTGTTCACAGGCCGGCAGGTCGGTGAACCCCTTCCGGCCGGTGGGGAGAGCCGGCCGGTGGCAACGGCGGATGTCGAGGGCCGTCCTCATGTCCTGACCGAAGGCGACGGCGTGGTGCGGGTGTGGGACCTGGCCACGCGGCGGGAGATCGGTGAACCCCTGTGGGCTCATGAGGACGAGGTGCGAACGCCGGCGACGGCGGATGCCGGCGGGTGCCCGGTCGCCGTCGTCGGGAGGACCGGTACCGGAAACGACTGGACGGTACGGGTGTGGGATCTCGTCACCGGTGAACAGGCCGGCCCGCCCCTCACCGGCTGGGGTGACGGCCTGCGGGAGGTGGTTGCCGTCGCGATCGACGGACACCTCCACGTCCTCACGAGCCACGACGAGGGGGTGATACGCCTCTGGGGCACGGCTGCCGCCGAGCAGGTCGGCGAGCCTCTCGCCGGTCATGACGGCCTGGTGTCGGCGGTGGCGACGGCGGTGGTGGACGGTCGTCCGGTTGCGGTCACGGGCGGCTGGGACGGGGCGGTACGGGTCTGGGACCTGGTCGGCGGACAGTCCGTCGGCGAGCCTCTCGCCGGTCACGACGGCCTGGTGTCGGCGGTGGCGACGGCAGTGGTGGACGGTCGTCCGGTTGCGGTCACCGGTGGCTGGGACGGGGCGGTACGGGTCTGGGACCTGGCCGGCGGACAGCCCGTCGGCGAACCCTTCGCCGGCCACAACGGCCCGGTCCTGGCGGTGGCGACGGCAGTGCTGGACGGCCGTCGGGTTGTCGTCGTCGGCAGCGATTTCCGAAGCGTCCGGGTGTGGGACCCGGCTGCCTGCCGTCCCGCGGGCGAGTACTTCTCCACCGACCACATCCGCGGCGATATCGAGACGCTCGCGACCGCGGTGGTGGACGGCCGCCCCCTTGTTCTCACCGGGGGTGACGACACGAGCGTGCATCTGTGGAACCCCGACGACGGCCGGGAGCGGGGTGACCCGCTCGTCGGCCACACCGACACGGTGCGCGCGGTGGCGACCGCGGTGGTGGACGGCCGCCCCCTCGCCGCCACCGGCAGCAGCGACAAGACGCTACGGGTATGGGACCTGACCACCCGCCGGCCCATCGGCGAACCCCTGACCGGCCACACAGGCTGGGTGACAACGGTGGCGACGGGAGTGGTGGACGGCCGTCCGGTTTTCGTCAGCGGCAGTGACGACGGAAGCGTGCGGGTACGGGATCCCCTCACCGGTCGGCAAACCGCACCGGAGCTGCTGTTTCCCGCGCAGGTGAACAGTGTGGCCGTCACGTCGGAGGGGCAGTTGGTGGTGGGATTCGGCTCGGATGTGGCGGTGCTGACTTACTGCTGACCGTTGCCCGCCCCCCGCCTGCCGGTATGCCGGGGGCCACCGCACGGCCACCCGGGTGGTGAGGGCCCGGCCGTCAGGGGCCGGCCGGTGCCTCCGGCGCCGGGTCCCGGGGGGAGAGCATGCCGTACAGCAGCTCCGCGAAGCCGGTGCGGAGGTCCTGGAGGCCCGGGATCGCATCGTGATACGAGCCCGCCGCGCAGGTGAACATGAGTCCGTCCGCCCAGGCGATCAGCGAGAGCGCGTGGCGTTCCGGCGCCGGGGACCCGGCCGCGGCCATCAGGGCGATCAACGGGTCGCGCATCCTGGCCCCCGCCGCGTCGTAGACGGCGCGCAGTTCCGGGCGCCGGGTGGCCTCCAGCGCGATCTCGTAGCGGGCCACCACCAGCGGGCGGTGCCGGGTCAGATGGCGGTGCAGGGCGTGTGCCAGGGCATCGGTGAACGCCGGGAGCCCACCGCCGGGACCGGGGAGCCCGGACATCCCGAGGACCGCTGCCTCCCGCTCCGCCAGCCGTCGTACGGCCAGTTCCAGCAGGGCGAGCCGGGTGCGGGCGCCGTTGGAGGTGGAGCCCTGGGGGAGTCCCGCCAGCTCGTCCACGGCCCGGTGGGTGAGCCCCCGCATCCCGCGCTCGGCCAGCAGCCGCAGGGCGGTGTCCGCGATCAGTACGGCTCGGGTCGCCGCGGGGGTCTCCGCAGGTCCGGGCCCTGCCGGTCGGGCGGTGAGCGGTCGGGTCATGGGAACCAGCCTACCGTCCGCACTACATCTGTAGTAGCGTCGGCACGGTCCACTACAGGTGTAGTTGAGCCTGTGGTGCGACAGCGACGCCCGTACCCCTTCCGCCGAGGCGGAGGGCCGACGAGGAGGTCCCATGACGAAACAGCGTGCCGTCGTGATCGGCGGCGGAATCGGCGGGCTGACCGCGGCCGTCGCCCTCCACCGGAACGGTATGAAGGTCACCGTCCTGGAGCGGGCGCCCGCCCTGGAACCGGTCGGCGCCGGTATCGCCCTCGCCCCCAACGCCCAGCGCGCCCTCGACACCGTCGGCCTGGGCGACGAGATCCGCGCCCTCGCCGCCTGGCAGGGCGACGGCGGACTGCGCAACCCGCGCGGACGCTGGCTCACCCGGATGAACAGCGAAGCCCTGGCCGCCCGCTTCGGCGGACCGGTGGTGCTGCTGCACCGCGCCACCCTGATCGACCGGCTGCTGAGCCGCCTCCCGGACGGAACCGTCCGCACCGGCAGCCCGGCCCGGCTCACCGACCCCGGAGCGGCTGCCGGACACCCCGCCCGCGTCGCCGCCCCCGACGGCGAGCTGGAGGCCGAACTCGTCGTCGGCGCCGACGGTATCCACTCCGCCGTCCGCCGGGCCCTCTTCCCGGACCATCCGGGCCCCCGCTACTCCGGCCTCACCACCTGGCGCCTCGTCGTCTCCGGCGTCGACGGCTTCCACCCCCACGAGACCTGGGGCCCCGGCCGGATCTGGGGCAGCCATCTCCTCAAGGACGGGCGGGCCTACGCCTACGCGGCGGCCGTGGCCCCCGAGGGGCAGCGCTCGGGCGACGAACGGGCCCATCTGCTCCGGCAGTACGGCGACTGGCACGACCCGGTCCCGCGGCTCATCGCCGCCGCCCGCCCGGAGGACGTCCTCCGCCACGACGTGCACCAGATGACCGACCCGCTGCCCGCCTTCCACCGCGGCCGCACCGTCCTCCTCGGCGACGCGGCCCACGCCATGGCGCCCTCCCTCGGACAGGGCGGCAACCAGGCCGTGGAGGACGCCGTCGTCCTCGCCCACCACTGCGCGGCCGGCGACCCGGGCACCGGGCTCCCCGCGTACACCGCCGACCGGCTGCCCCGCACGACCCGTATCGTCCGCCGCGCGGCCCGGGTGTTCCGCCTGCACTCCGTCGCCGCGCGCCCGGCCGTCGCCCTCCGGGACGGCGCGATGGCCCTGACCGCCCTGCTCGGCCCCGGAGCCGCCGTACGGGCCTTCGACGGCATCGCCGACTGGCACCCGCCGGGCCGCACGTATGCTGAACCAGCCCCGGAACGGGGCTGACCACGACGGCACCAGGAGGCTCAGTGAAGGTCGGCTGCATCGGGCTCGGCGATATCGCGCAGAAGGCGTACCTTCCGGTGCTGGGCGCTCTGCCGGGCGTCGAACTGCACCTGTCGACCCGCAGCCCCGACACCCTCGCCCGGGTCGGCGACATCTACCGCGTCCCGGACCGGGCCCGCCACGGCGACCTCGGCTCCCTCCTTGCCGCGGGCCTCGACGCGGCGTTCGTCCACGCCCCGACCGCGGCCCACCCGGAGATCGTCACCGCCCTGCTGGAGGCCGGGGTCCCCACCTACGTCGACAAGCCGCTGGCGTACGAACTCGGCGAGTCCCGGCGGCTGGTGGAGCTGGCCGAGGCCCGCGGCACCTCCCTCACCGTCGGCTTCAACCGCCGGCTCGCGCCCGGCTACGCCCAGTGCCTGGAGCACCCGCGCGAGCTGATCCTGATGCAGAAGAACCGCGTCGGCCTCCCCGAGGACCCGCGCACCTTCGTCTTCGACGACTTCATTCACGTCGTCGACACCCTGCGCTTCCTGGTCCCCGGCACCGTCACCCACACCGATGTCCGGGCCCGGCTGGTGGACGGGCTGCTGCACCATGTCGTCCTCCAGCTCTCCGGCGACGGCTTCACCGCCATCGGCACCATGAACCATCTGAGCGGCTCCACCGAGGAGATCCTGGAGGTCGCCGGCCAGGACACCAAGCGCGAGGTCCGCAATCTCGCCGAGGTGATCGACCACAAGGGGCAGCCCAGCGTGCGGCGCCGCGGCGACTGGGTGCCCGTCGCCCGCCAGCGCGGACTGGAGCAGGCGGTCCTGGGCTTCCTCGACGCGGTCCGCGCGGGCAAGGTGCTCAGCGCCGGGGACGCCCTGCGGACCCACGAACTGTGCGAACACGTGGTCCTCCGGGCCCTCGAACAGAACGGCTGAACCGCCGGGCACCCGCCGCGCCCGCCGCCACGGCGAGGACCCCGGCTGCCGCGTACACCGCCCAGTCGCCGTACCGGACGAACGGCGTCGTGCCCGTCGCCAGGGGAACCTCGTAGACGACGGCCGTACTGCTGCTCCGGGGCAGCCACGGGCCCGACCGGGAGCCGTCCGGGCCGTACGCGGCGCTGATGCCCGTCAGCGTCGCGTGCACCACCGGCCTGCCGGTCTCGGCCGCCCGCAGCGCGGCCAGCGACGCGTGCTGCGCCGGGGCCCAGCTGTCCTGGAACGTCGAGGTCGACGACTGGGCGGCGAGCACCTGCGCGCCGCGCCGGACCAGGGTGCGGCTCATATCGGGGAACGCCGTCTCGAAGCAGATCAGCGGCCCGACGCGCAGCCGCCCGGCCCCGTCCGTCCCGGGCGGGAGGACCATCACCACCGGATGCGTCCCCCGCAGCCGGTCGGTGCGGGCCGCCCGCCCCACCGAGGTCGCCCAGCCCAGCAGGGAGCGGAAGGGGACGTACTCCCCGAAGGGCACCAGCCGCATCTTGTCGTACCGCTGCCCGGTCAGTCCGCCGGGTCCCACCAGCACCGCGCTCTTCAGGATCCCGCCCGCGCCGGGACGCCGGGCGTCCGTGTTGACCAGCAGATCGGCACCGGTCCCGCGGGACAGCGCGGCCAGCCGGGCCACCGTTCCGGGGTGCGCGTACAGGTCCTCGCCGACACTGCTCTCGCCCCACACCACCAGATCGGGCCGGCGCCCGGCCAGTTCACGGGTGAGCCCTTCCTCCCGGGCGAGCCGCGCCGCGGCATCGTCGATCACCCCCGGCTGGACCACCGCGATCCGCGCCCGGCCCGCGGGGTGCGGGCGCGGGGCCCAGGCCACCAGGGCCGCGGTGACCAGGGCCCCGAGCGTTACGGCTGCGGCGGTCGCCCGCCGGGCCCGGGGCACGGTGATCAGTACGACGACCGCCGTGTTCACCGCCACGACCAGCAGGCTCACCAGCCATACGCCGCCGGCCGACGCCAGCCGCAGCACGGGCGGCACCTGCCACTGGGAGGCACCCAGCAGCCCCCAGGGCCCGCCCAGCCACTGCCAGGAGCGCACCAGTTCGATCAGCAGCCAGCCCGACGGGATCACGGCGACGGCGGCCACCGCCCGCGCCACGGACGGCCCGGCGGGCGGCCCGGTAGTGGGCCCGGTAGTGGACCCGCGGGCCGGGACGGGAGACGGCGCGGCGGCGGGCCGCGCGGCGGGGGACGGAGGGGTGGCCGGGGTGGCGGACCCGGGCGGCGGCCCGGCCGCGGGGGCAGGGGGCGGCTCGCCGTCCCGGTCCCCGGCGGTCGCGCGCGGCGGGCCGCCGAGCATCCGGTGCACCAGTACGCCCCAGGGCGCCCACAACAGCCCCAGCAGCGCTGCCAGCGGCACGATGAACACGGTCAGGTTCGGGACCAGCCAGCTGTGCACCGCCAGCAGGAAACCCGTACCGCCGAGCCAGCCCTCGAACGCGGCCCGGCGCCCGCCCGGCGCCGACCGCAACAGCAGCAGCCACGGAACCAGCGCTCCGTAGGCCCACCACCACCAGGAGGGCGCGGGGAAGGCGAACACCGGCAGCCCGCCCGCGACGAGTGCCCCGGCGGCACGCCGGCGGCCGGCCGGAATCCGCATGCGGGAGCCTCCTCACCACCGCCGGACCGGGCGGCGCCCGGGTGCCCCCAGTCTGGCCCGGGACCCCGCGCGGCGCCTGCCCGGCGGCCCGGGCGGACTCGGAGCGTTCGGACCGCTCAGAGCGGCCCGCGCCGCCACCGCTCCGCCACGACCACCCCGCTCAGCCGCCAGCCCGCACCGGTACGGGTAAGGGTGAACGTGTACCGGCCGCCGCACACCAGGTCGCTCTCCGGGCCCAGCCGCATCGGGGAGACGTAGTCCGCCCGCACCTCGGCCCGGTCACCCGGATAGCCGCCCAGATCCTCGATGCTCACCCGGCGGTTGACGATCAGGTGCTGCCGTACGGAGAACGGGGCCATCGCCTCCGCCAGCCAGTCGGCGACCTCGGACACCGGGCCCTCGACACCGCCCGCCGAGCGGTAGTCGGCCCGGCCGTCCCCGGTGAACAGGGCACGGTAGGCGGCCCAGTCGCCGTCGTCCACGGCCACCGCGTACGCCGTGACCAGGTCGTCGACGGCCAGCCGGTCCATCACGGTCGAAAGATCCACACGCTGCGTCATCGGCTCAGTCTCCGGCAGCTTGCCGCCGGGGCCAAGACCCGTGCCGGTCCGTCAGCGCGTCCCGGCACGCGAACGGCGCAGTGGAGCGGTCGCCCGGAGCACCACGAACTTCGGATGACCCGCCACCACCTCGCAGTTGCCGAAAACCCGGCGCAGGGCGGTGTGATAGCCCAGATGGCGGTTGCCGACCACCCACAGCTCGCCGCCGGGCCGCAGGACCCGCCGGGCGCCGGAGAACATCCGGCGGGCGGTGGTGTCCGTGGTCGCCCGGTGCGAGTGGAAGGGCGGATTGCAGAGCACCAGGTCCGCCGAGGCGTCCGGCAGGCCGGAGAGCCCGTCGCCGACGGTGAACACGGCCCGGTCCGCTCCCCCGGGGACGTTGTCGCGGTACGTGGCCTCGGCCGAGGCCACGGCGGAGAAGGACTCGTCGACGAAGGTCACCGACGCCTCGGGCCCGGCCAGCGCCGCGGCCGTACCGACCACGCCGTTTCCGCAGCCCAGGTCGACCACCCGGACCGCACCCCGCGGCACCGGCAGCTCGCCCAGGAAGAACCGGGTGCCGATGTCGAGCCGGTCGGCGCAGAAGACCCCGGCATGGTTCGTCACCGTACGGCCCGACAGCACGCCGATGCCGTCCGGCAGCGCGTACCGCAGCGGCCAGGGCCCGGCCTCCCGGGGCAGCGCGGGATCCGGCGTACAGAAGATCAGCCGCGCCTTGCGCACCGCGAGGGACGTCCGGGTCGGCCCGATGATCCGCTCGAACAGCTTCAGCGTGGAGGTGTGGATCTCCCCGACCATGCCGGTACCGACGACCACCGTGCCCGGATGGACCGCGGGCGCCAGCCGGTGCAGCTGGTCCTCCAGCAGCGCCAGGCTCTTGGGCACCCGCACCAGCAGTACGTCGATGCGCTCCGGCGGGGTGTCCCGCACACTGCGCAGCACGGCCGCGGACGGGTCCGCTCCGGCGCGGGCCAGATTGGCCTCGGTCGCCCGCTGCCCCAGATACGAATCGGTGATCTGGACCGGCCGGTGCGCGGCCAGCGAGGTGGTCAGGGCGCCCCACCGGTCACCCAGGACGACCAGGGTCCCCGAGAGGTCCGTGCCCTCCTCGGCGAGGTGCCGCAGCAGATACTCGTCGGCGGCGTCCCAGGCCCGCAGGGGGTCGCGCGGATCCTCGGGGAAGCGGGTGAGGGCGAGATCCCCCCACGGTGTGGTCAGACGGTTCATCGTGCCGACCAGGCTAGGCCATGTCCGCGGACGGCCCGGCCGGCCCGCGGGGGCGGCGGCCCGGCGCTCAGGCGGCGCGCTCGATGTGCTCCAGCGTCGTGGCCCACTTCAGAACCAGCGCCTCGTACTCCCCGCGCCGCTCCTCGGGCAGCCGCCCGTCGGCCCACAGCTCCCGGATACGGGCGTTGAGCTCGGCGGCGGACTGCACGGATGCCGAGGGCGCGACGGCCTCGGACTCGTGTTGAAGGGGCGACATGGCTCCAGATTACGGCCTGTGGAGCCGACGTGAACCCCTGGTGCACGCCCGGAGCGGCGCCTTGGCCGAGTTCAGTGCTTCCAAAGCGCCCCGGGTGTCCGGTTTGAACTGGGCGAACACCGGGTAGAGCGGCACGGTTGCCTTCCGGAGGTGACCGGATGCCGTGACGAATGTCATCGCATCCGGACCCCCTTCACGGCCGCTGGCCGAGCCCGCCGGTGGAGGGCCGGTGACGGTCCACCGCGGCTACCGCTCGCTCCGGCTGCCGCGGGAGAAGGCCCCGGCGGCCGGCGGCCAAGTGGGTCGTCAGTGGGCGGACTCGCCCGCGTCGGGGCTGAGGACGCCCGCTCCGACCAGGGCGAAGATCAGGATGCCCAGCAGGATCCGGTAGATCACAAAGGGCATGAAGCTCTTGGTGGTAATGAACTTCATGAACCAGGCGATGACCGCGTATCCGACGCAGAACGCGACCACGGTGGCGAAGATCGTGGGGCCCCAGGAGACATGGCCCTCGCCCGCGTCCTTCAACTCGTACGCGCCGGAGGCCAGGACGGCCGGGATGGCGAGGAGGAAGGAGTAACGGGCCGCCGCCTCGCGGGTGTAGCCCATCAGCAGGCCGCCGCTGATCGTGGCGCCCGAGCGGGAGACGCCGGGGATCAGGGCCATCGCCTGGCAGAAGCCGTAGATCAGGCCGTCCCGGACGCTCAACTCCTTGAGTGTTTTGCGCTGTTTGACGGCCCGGTGCCTGCCGCCCGTCTCGTCGCGGGCCGCGAGGCGGTCGGCGACGCCGAGGACGACGCCCATCACGATCAGGGTCGTCGCGATCAGCCGCAGATCGCGGAAGGGGCCTTCGATCTGGTCCTTCAGGGTGATGCCGAGAACCCCGATGGGGATCGAACCGATGATCACCAGCCAGCCCATCCGGGCGTCGTGGTCGGCACGCATCGCCTTGTCCGTCAGAGAACGGAACCAGGCGGAGACGATTCTGGAGATGTCCTCGCGGAAGTAGATCAGTACCGCGGTCTCGGTGCCGATCTGGGTGATCGCGGTGAAGGCCGCCCCCGGGTCCTCCCAGCCGGCGAAGGCGGCCGTGAGCCGCAGATGGGCGCTGGACGAGATGGGCAGGAACTCGGTCAGGCCCTGCACGAGTCCGAGGATCAGGGATTCAAACCACGACATGTAGAAGTACGCCACCCAAGGGAGAGTCCGCGATCCGGCGGCCCCGGAGCGTACCGGGGCGCACGGTGTCCGTTTCCTGCGCCGATGGGCAGGAAGAGTACCCTCCCGCAGCGAGATGTACGGCCATGCGCCCTAAGGGGTGAACGTCCGGTTAATTCCCGCGCAACCGATGGCGCTTGCGCCAGGCGACGACGCTCGCGACCACTCCGGTGACCACGATGAACCCGGTGGAGATCAGAAACGCGGGCGAGGTCGGGGAACTCGCCCGGCTGCCCGCGATCACGTACGCCGCCGTGTTGGGGATCGAACCGATGGCGGTCGCCAGCAGAAATGGCGTATAGCCCATCCGGGAGACCGCGGCACAGTAGTTGGCCGCGGCGAACGGCACCCCCGGGAACAGCCGGACCGCCAGCATCGAACGGAAGCCGTGCGCGCTGAACTGGTGGTCCGCCGCCTTCAGCCAGCGGCCCCGCAGCAGCGGGCGGAGCGCCTCCTGCCCCAGGAACCGGCCCAGGGTGAAGGCGAGGCCCGCGCCGAGCACGGTCCCCGCGACCGCCGCGACCAGGCCGGCCTGGGAGCCGAAGAGCGCCCCCGCGGCCAGGTTCAGCAGCGGCCGCGGCACGAAGGCCGCCGTGCACGCGCCGTACGCCGCGGCGAAGAGGACGACCGCCACCGGGCCGGTCAGCTGGAACGGCGGCCATCCGTCGGCCAGCGCCCGCTGCGGCTCGTACAGCAGCACCAGCGCGCCCGCCGACACGAGCAGCAGCGCCAGCAGCGACAGCTTCGACCACGGGGAGAGGAGAGCCCTGCCGCAGCGGACGGCGAGGCCGGCGGCGGGCCGGGGGCCCGCGACGGGCCCGGGCGCGGGTTCGAACATCCGGGGAGCGTAACCGACGCGGGCCGCCGGGCGCCGTAACGGGGACCTCATCGCCCGCTGGGAACCGCGGCGGGCACGGACGCGTCAGGGGCCGCCCCGCGTCTTTCCGCATGCCCCGGCGGCCTTCCGGCGGGCGGCCACCGGGGAAGCCGGGGCCCGAGCTGCGGCCCGGGTAGCCGAAGGAGCGCGGCGCAGCCGTGGGCAGGGCCGCGGGAGCAGTACCGCGGGCGCCCCCGGGGTCACAGCCGGGGGGAAATCCGGTCGACCGGCGGGGGCCGGTCCGCCATGATCGAACCATGTTCCGGCCCGCCGCTCCCGCAGATTGCCGCCCCCTCGCGGCCGCGGTGAGGGCTGCCGTGATCCTCGCCGCCGACGGCGCCCGAAGCTGACCCTTCCCGGATCGTCCGGTGGGACCCCGAAGGGGGAGGGTCGGCAGACCCCCGGGGTCCCGTTCGCACCACTCCCTCCCGAGCTTCGAGGACGATCACACATGGCCAAGACCGCCTACGTACGGACCAAGCCGCACCTCAACATCGGCACCATGGGTCACGTCGACCACGGCAAGACCACGCTCACCGCCGCCATCACCAAGGTCCTGAGCGACCGGGGCACCGGCAGCGGCTACGTTCCCTTCGACCGGATCGACAAGGCGCCCGAGGAAGTGGCGCGGGGCATCACCATCAACATCGCGCACGTCGAGTACGAGACCGGGACCCGGCACTACGCGCACGTCGACATGCCGGGCCACGCCGACTACGTGAAGAACATGATCACCGGCGCGGCCCAGCTGGACGGGGCGATCCTGGTCGTCTCCGCCCTCGACGGGGTGATGCCGCAGACCGCCGAGCACGTCCTCCTCGCGCGCCAGGTCGGCGTCGACCACATCGTCACCGCGCTCACCATGGCCGAGGCGAGCGACGACGAGCTGACGGACCTGGTGGAACTGGAGGTCCGCGAGCTGCTGACCCGGCACGGCTACGGCGGCGACACCGCGCCCGTCGTCCGGGTCTCCGGACTCCGGGCCCTGGCGGGCGACCCCCGCTGGACGGGGTCCGTCGAAGCGCTGCTGGACGCCGTCGACACCTATGTGCCGCTGCCGGTCCGCTACACCGACGCGCCGTTCCTGCTGCCGGTGGAGAACGTCCTCACCATCACCGGCCGCGGCACGGTGGTGACCGGCGCCGTCGAACGCGGCACCGTACGCCCCGGCGACCGGGTCGAGGTGCTGGGCGCGGGCGCCGAGACCGTCGTCACCGGCCTGGAGACCTTCGGCAGGCCGATGGAGTACGCCGAGGCCGGGGACAGTGTCGCGCTGCTGCTGCGGGGCCTCCACCGCGACGCGGTCCGCCGCGGCCATGTCGTGGTCGCCCCCGGCAGCACCGCCACGGGCAGCCGTTTCACCGCACGGGTGCATCTGCTCACCGGACGCGAGGGCGGCCGTACGACGCCGGTCGCCACCGGCTACCGGCCGCAGTTCCACCTCCGGACCGCGGATGTCGTCGGACTCGTCGACCTCGGCGAGCAGGGCGTCGCCCGCCCCGGGGAGACGGTCACCATGACCGTCGAACTCGGCCGTGACGTCCCCCTGGAGGCGGGCCTCGGCTTCGCGATCCGCGAGGGCGGCCGCACGGTCGGCGCGGGCACGGTGACAACACCGCTCTGACCGCGGGACCGTGCGATCCGCGAGGGCGGGGGCGGGGACGGCGCCCGGGCCGCGGCGGTACCCGACGGGGTGCCGCCGCCGCTCCGGGCGGGTGCGGGGCCGGAGCGTACGGCCGGGCCGCGCCCCCCGCCCGCACCGGCCGTACGGCGGTCGCGGCCGGCACCCCGCCGCAGTCGGCACCTCGCCGCGGCCCGTACCCCGCCGTGGCCGGTCGCGGCGATCCGGTCCCGAGGGGCTCCGGCGGGCCCGACAATGGGGGAGTGGAGAACAACCGTCCCGCCGAGGCGATACCCGTCGCCCGCGCCGTCGATCACGGCCTCGCCAGACTGCTGCCCGACATCGACCGCGCCCGGTCCTGGCTGCTCACCGTCGACGGCGCCCCGCAGTCGTACGTCGACCTGGACGACCCCACGTACCTGGAGTTCGAGTACGCCCGCCGGATCGCCCATCTGCTCGACTCGCGCGCCCCGGCGGGTGCCCCGCTCGACCTGCTCCACCTCGGCGGGGGCGCGCTCACCCTGCCGCGCTACGCCGCCGCCACCCGGCCCGGGTCGCGGCAGGACGTGGTGGAGGCCGACCGGGGACTCCTGGCGCTGGTGGCCGAGTACCTTCCGCTGCCCGCCGGATCCGGGATCACCGTGCACGCCGCCGATGCCCGCGCCCATGTCGAAGCGGCCGCCCCGGACAGCGCCGACGTCCTCGTCGCCGATGTCTTCGGCGGCTCCCGGGTGCCCGCGCACCTCACGTCCGTCGAGTTCGCCCGGGCGGCGGAGCGGGTCCTGCGGCCCGGCGGGGTGTACGCGGCCAATCTCGCCGACGGCGCGCCGTTCGCGTTCCTCCGCTCCCAGCTCGCCACCTTCGGCGCGGTCTTCGGCGAGCTGGCGCTGATCGCGGAGCCCGCGGTGCTGCGGGGACGGCGGTTCGGCAATGTGCTGCTGCTCGCCTCCCAGGCGCCCCTCGACACGGCCTGTCTCGCCCGCCGCACCGCGGCCGACGCCTTTCCCGCCCGGGTCGAGCACGGAGCGGCGCTGGCGCGGCGCACCGGGGACGCCCGGCCGGTGCGGGACGCGGAGGCGCAGAGCTCGCCGGAGCCGCCCGCCGGGGCTTTCGGCATCGGCTGACGGCCGCTCCGCGGCGGCAACTCCACCGGCGCGGCCGCGGAGCACGGCCGGGCGGCCGGCGGGCCGGGTGTCAGGCGCCCGACGCCGCCGCCTGGCGGACCGTGCCCAGGATCTTCCGGATCAGCGCCTCGGGGAGTTCCCCCTTGACGCCCTTCACCCCGTGCAGGACAAAGGTTTTGATCTCGCCGGTGGAGTCCTTGAAGCTGAACGCCACCGACTTGCCGTCGGTCTCGCAGGAATGGCGCTTCTTCGTCCCGCTCGCCGTGGCGGTGGAGACGCTGCCCACCAGCCCCGACGCCGTCGTGAACGGCACGGCCTTGACGACCTTCACGGTGCCCGCGGCGCTGCCCTGGGCGTAGGCCGCCCAGGCCCAGTTGTACGCCTCGTTGTAGGCGGCGTCCGCGGTGCTCTTCGCGCCCCGCGCGCCCTTGGTGCCCGCCGTGGCCAGCCCCCAGTCCTCCTTGGTGCCGTCCTTGTTGTAGTCGTACAGACACCAGGTCGGCCGGAGCTGGGCGGGTGCCGACATCACGACGGCGGGCGTTCCGTCGCCCTTGCTCTCGTCCTCGTAGCCCGTCTGCATCCCGGCGCCCATCAGCGTCCACTCGGCGGGTACGTCGAACATCGTGCCGTGCTGCGGGTTGATGACGACCTTCCAGCCCGGGACGGTCGCCTCGGCGTCCTTGCCCGCGCGCGGGTTCTCCTCGGTCGAGGTGGCCGGCGGGGGCGACGGGGTACCCGCCGCCGGGGGAGTGGCCGGGGCGGAGGCACCGCCGCCCGGGTCCGTCCGGTCACCGCCGGCCCGGGGCTCCTCGTCCCCGCCGAGCACCACGACGCCCGTGACCACGGCGGTGGCGACGACGGCCAGGGCCGCGACGACGGCCACCACGGCCGTCTTCCGGCGGTCCCCGCCCGGGCCGGGCGGCCCGGGCGGCGGTCCGCCGACGGCGTACTGGGAGACGGTGGGCTGCTGGTGGGCACCGGGCTGCGGGTACCCGGGCTGCCCGCCCCCGCCCGCAGGCTGCAGATACGGGTTCGGCTGCTGGTACCCGGGCCCGTGGTACGGGTTGGGCGCCTGCGGGCCGGATCCCGGCCCCGGCGGACCCTGGTACGGCGGGTTCCCGTCACCGGGCGGTTGCTGCTGTCCTGCTGGCCACATGGCGAGAACCCTAAACGGTGGCCGGCGGGCCCGGCGGACCGGTCAGGCGACTGCCCGCGGGCTAGGCCATGTCCGGGGGGAACGGCGGCCGGACACCGGGTGCGGAAAGGTCTGGCCATGATGACTACCCATGGGTAACATCGCGGCCATGAGCGCTGATCAGAAGTCCGTGGGCGAGCTGCTCGCCGCCACCGTCCCCATGGTCCGGACCCTCAACCTGGAGTTCACCGAGGCCACCGCCGAGCGCGCGGTGCTCCGCCTGCCCGACCAGGCCGAATTCCACAACCACGTCGGCGGACCGCATGCCGGCGCGATGTTCACCCTCGCCGAATCGGCCAGCGGCGCCGTCGTCCTCGCCGCGTTCGGCGACCAGCTGCACCGCGCCGTACCGCTCGCCGTCAAGGCCGAGATCGGCTACCGCAAGCTGGCCAAGGGCGAGGTCACGGCCACCGCGACGCTCGCCCGCCCGGCCGCGGACATCATCGCCGAACTGGACGCGGGCGAACGGCCCGAGTTCGACGTCACGGTCGAGATCCGCCGCGCCGACGACGCCGTGACCGGGGTCATGACCATCACCTGGACGCTGCGCCCCTCCTCCTGACCGGCCGAGGTTCCGTCCCTGCCCGGCCGCGGTGCCGTCCATGTCCGGCCGTCCATGTCCCGCCGTCCGCCGGTCCGTTCGCGCCGGTCGGTTCGCCGGGTACGGGGACGCGTACGGGCCCGGACCCTGGCGCGCCGGGGCCGTACCCGGCGATGATCGCCCGGCACGGTCCCGTACCGCACACCACCGGCCACGACGCCCACCGGCGAGGAGCAGCTCATGACGGCAACCCCCTGGATCGCGGGCTTCAACGGCGTGGAACCCGATCTCGACCCGGAAGCCTTCACCGCACCCACCTCGGTGATCATCGGCGAGGTGGTCCTGGGGGCCGGAGCCAGTGTCTGGTACCACACGGTGCTGCGCGCCGACTGCGGGCCGATCGTGATCGGCGCGGGCTCCAATATCCAGGACAACTGCACGGTCCATGTCGACCCCGGATTCCCGGTGACCGTCGGCGAGCGGGTGACCGTCGGTCACAACGCCGTCCTGCACGGCTGTACGGTCGGCGACGAGGTCCTCATCGGCATGGGCGCCACCGTGCTCAACGGCGCGCGCATCGGGGCCGGTTCACTGGTGGCCGCGGGCGCGGTCGTCCCCCAGGGCATGGAGGTTCCGCCCGGCTCGCTGGTCGCCGGGGTCCCGGCCGTCGTGAAGCGCCCGCTGGCGGACGACGCCCGGGAAATGATCAGAGTGAACGCGGAGATGTACACCGAGCTGGCCAAGAGCCACCGCGCGGTGCGTCCGCGGGACTGAGGAGCCGGGAGGGTTCCCGGTACGGCCCCGGCGGGCACCTCACGGGGCCCACGGCCTCAGCCGCACCGGGACACGGCCTCAGCGGACGGCCGGCGTGAACCGCACCGGGAGGGCGGCCAGCCCCCGGGACCGGACCGACGGCCGCCAAACCGGTTCGGCCGCGTCCGTCGCGAGCACGGTGTCCGGCAGCCGCTCCAGCAGGGTGTCCACCGCGGTGCGCGCGATGACGTCGGCGAGCAGCGGCGCGGGGTAGGGACAGCGCCCGGCGCCGCCCCCGAACGAGAGGTGTGCCGCATTCTCGGCACCCGCCCGCCCGTCCGGCCGGATTCCCGGATCGGTGTTGGCCGCCCCCAGCCCCGGCAGCACCAGGTCACCGGCCCGGATCGGCTGCCCGCCGAGCCGGGTGTCGCGCCGGGCGCGGCGCCCGGCGGCGAGCTGCGCCGGAGTGTCCAGCCACAGGACCTCGTTCAGCGCCTGGCCGACGCAGAGCCGGCCGCCGGAGACGTCCCGCGCGAACCTTTCGTCGGTGAGCAGCAGCCGCAGGGTGTTCCCGATCCAGTCCGCCGTGGCCGGATGGGCGGCCGCGACCAGCCCGAGTACCTGCCGCGCGGTCTCCTCGTCCGACGGCCCGGCCGGGTCGGCGAGCAGCCTGGAGACGATGTCGGGGCCGGGGGCCGCGCGCCGTGCCGCGACCAGCCGCCGGACCCGCTCCCCGGCGCGGACGTACGCGGCCACCGCCCCGTCCGCCCCGTTCCCCCCGGAATCCGGGGCCCGCGCCGCGCCCCGGCCCGCCGCCCCGTGCCCCGTACCGCTGTCCGAAACGCCCCCGGGTGTGCCACCCCCCGGCGGGTCACCGTCCCCGGCGAGGGCGGCCCCCAGATCGCGTACCAGCCCCTCGGCCGCGTCGGCACCCGGCGGAAGCCCGCACATCAGAACCGCCGCGCGCAGCGAGAGCGCCCGGGCGTACGCGGACATCAGCTCGGCCCGCCCGCTGCCCGCGAACACGTCGATGAGCCGCTGGGCGATGCCCCGGCACCCCTGGGCCAGCTCGAACTGGTCCACGGCCGCCAGCGCCCGGGCGAGGGACGGCACCCGCCGCCGGTCCGGCGCCGCCCGGGGCTCCGTCCCGCCGTCCGCCCCGGGCCACGGACCGGGCAGGGAGGTGTCCCGGGCGAACAGCTCGTCGTGGCCGACGACCTGGGCGACCTCGGCGTAGCCCAGGACCAGCCAGGCCCGGACGCCCCCGGCGAGGACGACCGGCGCGACCGTGCCGTGCTCCCGCCGCAGGGCGGTGTACCGCGCGGACTGTCCCCCCTCGGCCGACGGGACGAGGCCGGCGGGCGCGGGCGGACCCGCGGTCTCCTGAACGCCGCCGGGCGCCGGGGCGGGCGCGGGGGCGCCGGGAGCCGGATTCCGGGGACCGGTGTCGCTGCGGTTCGTCATGGGGCTGTCTCCCGGGCCAGGGTCAGATCACGGAGATGGTTGACGAGGCTGAGCAGGACGTACTTGCCCGAGGCGCGGACCCGGGCGTCGCAGTCGACCAGCGGTACGTGCGGGGCCAGCGACAGCGCCTGGCGTATCTCCCGGAGGGAGAAGAGCGCGTGGTCGTTCTCGAAGCGGTTCACCGCGACCACGAACGGGGTGCCGTGGTTCTCCAGCCGGTCGATGGCGTACCAGGAGTCGCTCATCCGGCGGGTGTCCACCAGGACCACCGCGCCGAGCGTGCCCGCGAACAGCCGGTCCCACAGGAACCAGAACCGCTCCTGGCCCGGCGCGCCGAACAGGTACAGCACCATCCGCTCGTTGAGGCTGATCCGGCCGAAGTCGAAGGCGACCGTCGTCGTGGACTTGCCCGTCGGGCCCGCCGTCTCGTCGATACCGAGGCCCGCCTGCGTCATCACCTCCTCGGTGTTCAGCGGGCGGATCTCGCTCACGGACCGGACCAGGGTGGTCTTGCCGACACCGAAACCACCCACGATCACGATCTTCAGGCCGGTATCGGCGGAATCGGTCAGCGGAGTGAGCGCCGGTGGCCCGGCGGACAGTTCAGAGGTTGCGGAGTCCATGGAGCACCTCTTCCAGAAGAGCCGAGTCGGGCAGACCGGCGAGCGAATGCGCCGCCCTCGGCCGCCGTGCGGTGATGCGCCCCGTCGCCAGGAGGTCCCCGAGCAGGATCCGTACGACCGTGACCGGCAGCCTCAGCTGCGCCGAGAGCTCGACGACGGAGACCGGATGCCGGGCCAGTTCGAGGATCCGGGCGTGCTCCGACTGCATGCCCGGAGCCGGGCCGCACTCGCCCACCACCAGGGTGACCAGGTCGAAGGTCCGCTCCACATCGTCGGCGACCGTGCAGCGGCCGCCGGTGACGGTGTAGAGACGGTCCGGTTCCCCCAGGTCGACGGGGTGACGGGTCATGTGCGGGGACTCTCCGGGGCGGTCGTGGTGCGGGGCTCGGCACGCAGCCGGTGACCTATGCCCTCGACGAGTTCGGTCATCTGGTGGCCCACGGCACCCGGGTCGGCGTCGGCGTCGGCCACCACGGCGAGATGGGCGCCCTCCCCGGCCTCCACGATGAACAGCAGCCCGCCGTGGAACTCGGTCATGGAATGCCGTACGCCGCCGGTGCCGTCGCCGAACTCGACGGAAGCACCCTGGGCGAGTGCCTGGATGCCCGAGCAGATCGCGGCGAGCTGATCGGCCTGGTCGAGCGTCAGCCGCGGGGTCCAGCAGAGCTTGAGGCCGTCCCGGGAGAGCACCAGGGCGTGCCGGGTGCCCCGGGTCCGGTCGATGAGGCCCTCCAGGAGCCAGGTCAGGCTGGTATCGGTGGTCTGCTGCATGGTCGGTGGGGGCGGGCGCCGGCCTCGGCCGGTGCGCCGGCCCGTTCCTCCTGTCGGGGAGAGTGCCGGAATCGTCCGGTCGTGGTCGTGGTCGTGGTCGTAGTTGTGGTGCTGGTGGTGGTGCCGGTGGTCGTTGTGCTGCCGCTCCGGGGCGCCGCCGGGGGCGCCAGGGGCGTCACGGGCGGGAACTCTCACCGGCGGGCTCCCCGAGGGGTTCGACGTCCGGCCCGCCGACCGGTTCCCCGGACATCTCTTCGGCGCCGGGGGCGGTGGCCGGATTCCCGGGTGCCCGTCCGGGGCCGGTGAACGGTGCCTCCGAAGCCGAAGCCGAAGCCGAAGCCGAAGCCGAAGCCGAAGCCGGAGCCGGAGCCGAAGCCGCGATCGTGGTCGCGGTCGTGGCCCGGCCGGTCATCGACCGGTGGAAGGAGTCGAACCGGGCGCCCGCGTCCCGTACCGGCTGCGCCGCCGCCGGGAGCGGGTCCACCGGCTCCGTACGGCCCCGGTCCGCCGCGGCCATCGTGCGGCCCCGGGGCCGTACCGGCAGACCGTTGGGAGTCGCCATGCCCGGCCGCCCGGGGGCGCCGGACGGCCGGGGCCCCGGGATCCCGCCGGCCACCGGGGGGCGCGGCGCGGGGGCGGAGTACGGGAGCGGGGGACGCGGTGCGGAACCCGGAGCGGCCGGGTCCGGGAGTACGGTGCCGTTCCCGGACGGTGCGCCGGGGGCGGGGCGTACGGGCTCCGGAGCACCGGCGGCGGGCTGCCGCGAATCCTGGTACGGAAGCTGGTCCTGGTGCAGGAGTTGCGGGGGCAGCAGGACGACGACGCCCGTACCCCCGCGCGACGACGGCCGGTAGACCACCGTCATGTGGTACTTGACCGCCAGCAGCCCGACCACGATCAGCCCGATCCGGGTGCTCGGCAGATACGAGAGGTCGGAGGCCCGGCCGGACACCGCCTCCTCCGCCAGACGCAACTGTGTCTCCGCCATCTTCAGACCGCTGTCCTCGACGGTGACGACCAGGCCCGCCGCCCGCTCCTCCACATAGACGTGGACCTCGTCCACCGGCGGGGAGAAGGTGGCGGCGTTGTCCATGAGTTCGGCCAGGAGGTGCATCACGGGCTCGGCCGCGTACCCCGCGATCCGCGCCGTACTGGTGGAGTGCAGCCGTACCCGGCGGTACGCGGAGATCCGGCCGACCGCTCCGCGCAGCACCGACTCCATGCCGATCGGCCGGTTCCAGGTCCGGCCGGTCCGGCCGCCCATCAGCAGCGCGAGCCGGTCCGCCAGCAGCCCGAGCTGGGACGTCTTGTGGTCGAGCCCGAGCAGTTCGCCGAAGACCTCGCCGCCGTGGCGGTCCTGCATCCCGCGGAGATCGGCGAGCATGCTGACGGCCATCGCCTGGACCCGGCTGAGGGTCCTGGTCCCCGCGCCCATCACCGCCGACGCCCGCCGCTCGCTCCGCGCGACCTCGCGGACGACCGTGTCCAGCAGTACCCGTACCCGGTCGTCACCGGGGGGTTCCAGCGAGGCGAGCACGGTGTCCGCCGAACTCCCCGCCCGCAGCCCGGCCAGTGCCCGGGGCAGGGTGGCCGAGGTCAGCCGGTCGAGTTCGTCGGCCGCCCGCGCAAGCCCGCGCACCGCGGCCACGCTGTCGGCGGTCGCCGCCCGGGCGACGCTCTCGCCCGCGGCGAGTTCGGCGGCGCAGTGGGCCAGTACGGCCCGGAGCAGCGGATGGGCGGGCTGCGGTACGTCCCCGAGCACGGCGTCCGCGCCCTCGCCGTCCCGCAGCCGCTTGACGACCAGCGGAAGCGTGACTTCCAGCAGCCGTACGACATCCTCGTCCGCCCGGGCCGAGCGGGTCCGCAGCGCCCTCGCCACCGCGTCCGCCGCGGCCGCGGCGGCTCTCAGCCGCCGGGTGTTGAGCGTGCCGAACACCACCCCTGCGGTGATCACGGCCCAGGCGGTGAACACGGTGACGGTCGCCCAGGTCCGCGCCGGGGCGGGGGCCGTGGAGATCGCCGTGACCCCGGCGACGGCTGCCAGCGCGACGGCGGCGGGGGCGGCCGCGGGCGGCAGCGGCCGGGGGGTGCGTATCCGATGGGGTTTCGGGGCGACTGACACGGACATGGGGTCCTTCGCTGCTGGAGTCTGCCGGGCCCGCCGGCGACGGGCCGGCGGCCGCGCCGGTCCCGGGCACGGCGCGCCCGGGGCACGGCCGGGAGTCCGGGCGGGTGCGGGTGGGGCCGATCCGCGCGTATCGGCCGAACGTGTGGGCGGACACCGGAGGTTGACGGTGATCTTCCGCACGGGCGTGGCGCTCATGCTAGCCACGGGCCGTCCACCGGAAGCCCGGACCGCCGGGGCTCCCCACAGAACGGAGGACTTCGCGGCGAAGTCGCCCTCCGAGCGCCGCCATTGTGGTATCGCCGCCCCGGCGGGAACCGGTCCCGGATGTACCCCGCCCCGGCGGGAACCGCTCGCGGATGTATCCGGTCCGGCTGCGCGCGGGGATCCGGGGGTACGCGCGGTCCCGGCCGGCTGGGGCGAACATCACAGCTCCGCGCCCTGAACGGCACGGCTCCCGCCGACTACCGTGTGCGCGTGCCCAGGAACAGCAACACGTTCTCGTTCTCCTCGCCTTCCGCCTGGTGGCAGGGGGTGCTGAGCAGTGCCGTCCACCGGGTGTGGGACGGGGTCCGGAGCGCGGGGGCGGTGACGGCGGCCCGGCCCGGCCGACTCCGGTTCCGCAGCATCGGCGAGGGCACCCGGCTGGCCTTCCCGCAGGGCACCGTCTTCGGCGAGGAGTGGATCGAACTCGGCGAACACTGCATCATCGCCGAGCAGGTCACGCTCACCGCGGGCATGATGCCCGGGCTCGACCTGGGGCGGGACCCGGTCCTGACCCTCGGCGACGGAGTGGTCCTCGGCCGCGGCAGCCATATCGTCGCCGACGCCCGGGTGGCCGTCGGACGGGAGACGTTCTGCGGACCGTACGTCTACATCACGTCCACCAATCACAGTTACGACGACCCCGGGCTGCCGGTCGGCAAGCAGTGGCCGCGCAGCGCGCCCGTGACGATCGGGCCCGGCTGCTGGCTGGGCACCGGCGCCGTGGTGCTGCCGGGGTCGGTACTGGGCCGCAATGTGGTCGTCGCCGCGGGCGCGGTGGTCCGGGGGGAGGTGCCCGACCATGCGGTGGTCGCGGGCGCGCCCGCCCGTACGGTCCGGAGCTGGCATCCGGAGCGCGGCTGGGAGCCCCCGCTGCGGACGCCGCCGCCCGTGCCGGTGCCGGACGGTGTCACCCCCGAGCAGTTGCTGGCCCTCGCGGAGTGGGAGGAGCGGGACGGGGGCTGAGACCCTCGCGGCGGGTCCGGTCCTTCGCGGCGGTGCGGCGTTCCCGCGCGGCGGTGCGGCGTTCCCGTGCCCGCGAACCCCGTCGGCGGCGGCCGGCCGGGTGGAAGGACGCCTCCGCCGTCGGTGGGGTCATGCCCAGGAGGACCGCCTGGCCGCC